>NZ_JAJUJR010000042.1 GCF_029265225.1 Sedimentibacter sp. | reverse complement strand
CATATCTCTTATTCAAAATATCTGCTGCTTTTTTATGGTCAAGTTCCATCAGTGCCCAGCACGCATAAATCCTTATCATGTCAGAAGGATTATCAAGTTCCTTCTCAACAGCCTGGAACAATGAAACAAGTTTTAAATTGGCGATTGATATCAGGGCATTTCTTTTCCACACATTTTTCCCTCTCCAGCTTCCAGACAAACTGCCGTATTTTTGCTCAAATTCCTTATTTGAAATTTCTAGCAGCTCTTCAAGATCAACCTCAAGACTTTTGTAATTTTCGCTTGTATTTTTCTCAAGTATTTTTTTATTTTTCGGGCACACAAGCTGACAAATATCGCAGCCGTATATTTGGTTCCTCATATTTTTTCTGTAATCTAAAGGAATATATTTTTTTGTCTGTGTGAGAGCAGACACGCATCTGGTGGCATCTAGGATTCTGCCCTCCATGATAGCGTTGTTTGGGCAGCTTTTAAGGCATATGGTGCAATCTTTGCATATGTCGACTGCCGGGCTTTTTACACACTTGATTTCAATGTCTGTCAACAGGTATCCCAGATTCATAAATGAGCCATAGTTTTCATTGATTAAAAGATTGTTTTTCCCGTAATGACCTATTCCTGCGTTCCTGCATATTTCTCTGTCAACCAACGGAGTTGTGTCTACACATGCTGCATATTCAAAATCAAAATGTTTTTTCATTTCAACAGCAAGATTTTCAAGGATTCTTTTTACCTTGATGTGGTAATCCTCATTGTACGACACAACGCTTAACAGCCCCTTGTCAGGGGCTTTAGACTTCTTATATCCTTCTGCATATGGCAATGCAATTGCTATTATGCTTTTACATCCAGGCAAAATGTTCCTGGCATCAAGCCTTTTTATAATATCCTGTTCTTCAAATTCACTGCTGAAGCCTTTGTCCTTTCTTGATACAAGAAATTCCTGCAGATATCCGTAATCTATAACATCAGTGAACCCGATAACATCTATTCCAATTTTTTTTGCTATATCAGTAATTATATTTTTCATAACATTTCCTCATCCTCATATACAATATATCATATATACAAAATAATTCAAAGAAAATTAACCTCTTGCATTAAAAAAAGCTGCCAAACTTTATTTGGCAGCCTTTATTTATTAGGCTCTAACTTTAACTGCTTCAGCACCTTTTAACAACGCATCTTTGTTTAAAGGAACAAGATGAGTTTTGTTTTCTCCGAAAACTTTAAGGAAGGCATGAAGAACTGAATCTATTTCAACTATTTTTGTAAGTTCCACGTAAGCACCAAGCATAATCATGTTGGCTACTTTTGGGTTTCCAAGTTCAGCTGCAAGTTCATTTGCTGATACGTAGTAAACTTCAATATCTTTTCTTTTTGGTTCAACATCAATCAATGACTTGTTGATTATAAGCTTTCCGCCTGGAACAAGTTCACTTTCAAACTTTGATAGGGAAGGAAGATTCATTACTATGGCTGCAGTTCCATCCTTTGAAATAAGTGGAGAACCTACTGCTTCATCAGAAACTATTACTGCACAGTTTGCAGTACCGCCTCTCATTTCAGGTCCATAAGATGGAAGCCATGAAACCTGTTTGTCTTCAAGCATTCCGGCATATGCCAGAAGCTTTCCTATAGCCATTATGCCTTGTCCGCCAAATCCGGCCATTATTACTTTTTCTTCCATTTATTTGTCCTCCTCAAAATCTCTGAAATTTCCTAAAGGATAATATGGTATCATATTTTCCTGAAGCCATCCCAATGCTTTTACAGGAGTATAACCCCAGTTTGTAGGACATGTGGACAACACTTCAACTATTGCAAATCCCTTGCCTTGTATCTGGCATTCAAAAGCTCTTTTTATTGCTTTCTTTGCTTTTCTTATGTTTGCAGGAGTATCAACAGATACTCTTTCAACAAACTTTGCTCCGTCTATTGTAGCAAGCATTTCAGACATACGGATTGGCATTCCGCTGTGCTCTACTGTTCTTCCCAGCGGAGAAGTAGTAGTTTTTTGTCCTATCAATGTTGTAGGAGCCATCTGGCCGCCTGTCATTCCATATATTGCATTGTTTACGAATATTGTAGTAAACTTTTCTCCTCTGTGAGCTGCATGAACTATTTCAGCAGTTCCTATGGAAGCCAAGTCTCCGTCTCCCTGATAAGTGAACACTACATTTTCAGGGTGAACTCTTTTAATTCCTGTTGCAACAGCCGGAGCTCTTCCGTGAGCAGCTTCCTGCATGTCGCAGTTGAAATATTTATATGCAAGAACTGAACATCCAACAGGAGCAACCCCTATTGCATCTTCCAATACTCCAAGTTCCACCAATGTTTCGGCTACAAGTTTATGAATTACTCCGTGAGTGCATCCTGGGCAGTAATGAAAAGGAACATCTGTCAAGCCTTTTGATTTTTCGTATACCATTGTCATTATTTAGTACCTCCTGCGATTTTTTCAATTTCAGCCAATATTCCTGCAGGTGTAGGAACCATTCCTCCGGTTCTTCCGTGGAAATATACAGGCATTCTTCCTTCAATTCCTATTTTAATGTCATCAATTAACTGACCCTGGCTCATTTCAACTCCAAGTATTCCTTTACAGTTTGAATTGATGTCTTTATAAATTGCATATGGGTACGGCCACAATGTTATAGGTCTGATCATACCAACTTTTATGCCTTTTGCAGCAGCTAATTTTATAGCTGTTTTTACTATTCTTGAAGTTGTTCCATATGCTACGCATACTACTTCAGCATCTTCCAATCCGAATGCTTCGTAGATAACTTCTTTTTCTTCCATTAATTTATATTTCTTTTCAAGTCTTAAGTTGTGGTCTTCACATTCTTCTGCTTCAAGGAAAAGTGAATTTACAACATTTTTTTCTCTTTTACCCTTAGTTCCTGTTGTAGCCCAGTCTTTAGCAGGCAAATTTTTGTTTAAGTTTTCTTTGAACTCAACTGCTTCCATCATTTGTCCAATCATACCGTCAGCAGCTATAAGAACAGGGTTTCTGTATTCATCAGCTTTATCAAAAGCAAGCATAACATAATCAACAGTTTCCTGAATACTTGCAGGTGCATAGCAAAGAGTTCTGTAATCTCCGTTTCCGCCGCCTCTTGTTGACTGATAATAATCTGCCTGTCCAGGCTGAATGCTTCCAAGACCTGGGCCCCCTCTCATCATGTTAACAATAACACATGGAATCTCAGCACCAGCAGCATATGTAATGCCTTCCTGTTTCAAAGATATTCCAGGGCTTGAAGAACCAGTCATAACTCTAGCTCCTGCTCCGCCTGCTCCGTATACCATATTCATAGCTGCAACTTCGCTTTCTGCCTGCAGGAATACTCCTCCTGCTTCTGGCAATGCTTTTGACATATATTCTGGAATTTCACTTGAAGGAGTTATTGGATATCCGAAAAAATATCTGCAGCCTGCTTTTATAGCTGCTGCTCCAACGGCTTCATTACCTTTCATTAATACTTTAGACATAATTTACCTCCGCTATTATAATCTTTCTACTGTTATTACTGAATCTGGACACATGATTGCGCAATTTCCGCATGCTATACATTCTTCAATGTTAATTACATGAGCTGGGCTGTATCCTTTGCTGTTTATTTTTTCTTTGTTCAATTTTATAATTTGTTTTGGACAAACAGTTACACACAATTCGCATCCTTTGCATGCATCATCATTAAATGTTACCTTTCCTTTTGCCATACTGCTACCTCCATTCTTAACTCATCCAATCTTCCCTCATATATAGATTTATGGGGAATAATTTTTCTAATATTTCTTTATTTGTAATTTTTAAAGCTGTCTCTTTTAAAGCAGCTTCATATCGTATTGGTATATCTGTTTCCCAGGATACTTTTTTTGTGAGTTCATGACCAAACTCAACGTCTTCAACAGTTGTATCCTTAAGCAGATGTGTGTTGTTTATAAGTCCTGTGACTTTCAAGCCTGATGTTTGTTCTATCAGTCTCAAAAGCTTCACTGTATCTTCGGCAGTCCTTGTTTCAGGACGATTGCCGTTAATAACATAAAACATGTCGTATTCAACATTTTTGATTTGCTCGGCATATCTTGCAAGAACTCTTGCTCCCACAGGATCTCCACCCACGTCTATGACTGATTTTTCATTTTGGTTCATGATAACACCGGTCATTTGAGCAGGCAGGGCAGGTATGTCAACTGCCGTGTTTCTTATGCTGCTGTCATAAACCTTGATGCCGATTTTTTCGAAAAATTCTCTTTTTTCCCTAGACCTGAAATAAGGATTAACAATATCCAAGTCAGCAATGCTGACATTATCATAATGCTCCTTAAGTTTAACGGCATAGTTTACTGAAAATTCAGTTTTTCCGCTGCCGTAATGTCCAATTACAATAACCAACCTCTTGTCATGCATATTTGCCCCTCCTTTCAAGCCTGTGCTCATTACTTGTATTCCTTTGCTGCCTCTGTGTTGTTTAACACTCTGAGACCACCCTGAGCTAAAGCTAAAAGTTCATCTTCTCCCGGATAAGCTATTACATCTGCAATAAACTTAACCTTATTTTCTATCATTTGAACAAAGTTTTTATCATAAGCAATACCGCCTGTAATAAGGATTGCATCAACTTCACCGTCAAGAACTACTGCATATTCTCCAACAGCCTTTGCAACCTGGTATGCCATGGCGCTGTATATTAATTTTGCCTTTTCATCACCAGCCTGTGCTCTTTCGCTTACTTCTTTTGCATTGTTTGTTCCAAGATAAGCAGTTATGCCTCCCTTGCCAACAATCATCTTCTTAATTTCAGCTTCAGTATACTTTCCTGAAAAACAAAGTCTTACAAGCTCATCAGCTGGAAGTGAGCCTGATCTTTCAGGTGAAAATGGTCCTTCACCGTTCAGTGCGTTATTAACGTCAATTACTCTTCCTTTTTTGTGTGCACCAACGGAAATTCCTCCGCCTAAGTGAACAACTACAAAATTCATTTCGTTGTATTCTTTTCCGAATTTTTCTTTGGCAGCTCTTCTTGCAACTGCTTTTTGGTTTAATGCGTGCCAGATGCTTATTCTTTCAAACAGCGGATGGCCGCTTATCCTTGCCACATCATCCAGTTCGTCAACAACAACCGGGTCAACTATGAATGATGGAATACCTACTTCATCAGCTATTGAACGGGCAATGAGTCCGCCAAGATTTGAAGCATGTTCACCTTTTACGTTTGTTTTCAAGTCTTCAATGAGTCTGTCGTTAACTGAATATGTTCCGCCTTCTATAGGCATTAACAGACCTCCACGGCCTACAACTGCATTTAATGATTCAACCTTGATGTCATTTTCTTTCAAAGCTTCAAGTATGAGTTGTTTTCTGAATTCAAACTGGTCAGCCACATTGTGATATACGCCGAGTTCTTCGTTTGAATGTCTTAGAGTTTTTTCAAACACTAAGTTTTCATCTTCAAAAACAGCAATTTTAGTTGATGTTGAACCTGGATTGATTATTAATTGTTTCATGTTATCTCCTTATATTATGAGCACAAAACTGCCAAAGCTATTGAATTTAACTTGGCTACGTCTGAATCGGCTCTGGATGTAAGTACTATTGGTGCTTTTGCTCCTAAAATGATTCCTGCATTCTCCGAGTCGGAAAAATATGTCAAAGCTTTGTACAGCACATTTCCTGCTTCAATGTTAGGCATAAGCAAAATATCTGCATCTCCTGCGACTTCGCCCTTTACTCCCTTTAACTCTGCTGCTTCTTTAGAAATAGCATTGTCAAGACCAAAAGGACCTTCAACTATACAGCCTGTTATTCTGCCGTCATTTTGCATCTGTACCAGTTCCTGAGCATCAACTGTTGCCTGCATCTTTGAGCTCACCTTTTCCTTGGCACATACAACTGCAACCTTTGGATTTTCTATTCCCAAAGAGCTGGTCAGCCTCAATGAATTTTCAAGTATCTGTCTTTTTTCTTCTGCATCAGGTGCAATATTCATGGCTGCATCAGTAATCAACAGGAGTTTGTGATATTTTTCAATTGCAAACACCGCAGCATGGCTTAATATATTTCCTGTTCTAAGTCCAATTTCCTTGTCAAGAACAGCTTTTAAAATTATGGATGTGTCAATAAGACCTTTCATTACAACATCTGCTTTGCCGCTGCTTACAAGTTCTACAGCCTTTCTGGCAGCCAGGTTGCCGTCTTTTTCGTCGATAATTTCAATTTCTTTTAAGTCAAATTCAATTTCTTTTGA
Organism: Sedimentibacter sp.; assembly: GCF_029265225.1. Taxonomy (GTDB): domain Bacteria; phylum Bacillota; class Clostridia; order Tissierellales; family Sedimentibacteraceae; genus Sedimentibacter. The sequence goes on along the minus strand of NZ_JAJUJR010000042.1, from coordinate 4,969 downwards.
TATTTCTTCAATTTTTTCTTTGTCTCCAACTAATACGGGAACACAAATGCCTGCGTTCACTGCTGCATTCACTGCCTTCAGGACATCTTCGTCCTGAGCAACTGCAACAGCAATTTTTTTAAGGCCCTTGCCCTTAGCTGAAGCTAATATATCTTCAAACTTTTTCACTGTCTCACCTCGACTTTATATATAAGCAATTATTGTGCCAACTTTTTTCGACAAAATAAAATAAAAAGTTAAATATTGAAAATTCAACATTTAACTTTTTTAAAATTATAATTTTATAATTTACTATTTTTACGCTTTGCAGTTTATTGCGTGCAAATTTTTGCACATGCAAATTCTCTGCAAAATTTTGCACAATTAAGCAATTCCGTATTTCTCCATTTTGTAGTAAAGGCTTCTTATAGAAATTCCGAGAAGTCTTGCAGTCTCAGTTTTGTTTTTGTTAAGCTTGAAGTATGCATTTCTTATATATTCTGCTTCTGCCTTTTCCAGTACATTGTTTAAACTTGTTATTTCCTCATCGTTGTAAACCACGCAGGAAGCAGGCTCGACTTTTCTGTTTGAATACAAATGAGGAAGATTAACAGCCTGTATTATTTTTTCATTGATGTTCATGTCAATTATGGATCTTCCTATGACATTTTCAAGTTCTCTTACGTTGCCCGGCCAGTCGTGGCCAATGAGAATATTTAAAGCTTCTTCCGATATGTCCGCAATGTTTCTTCCGTATTCGTCGTTAAACTTTACTATGAAGCTTCTTACAAGAAGAGGTATGTCTTCTTTTCTTTCTCTTAACGGCGGAATGAATATAGGCAATATGCTCAGCCTGTAGAATAAATCTTCCCTGAACTTTCCCAGCTCAACGGATTTTATCAAGTCTGCATTTGTTGCAGCTATGACTCTTACATCAACGGAAATTGTCTTGTTGCTGCCAACCCTCATTATTTCCTTTTCCTGAAGAACTCTCAGAAGCTTAGCCTGTGTGTTCATGCTGATTTCTGATATTTCATCAAGGAATATGGTACCCTTGTCCGCTTCCTCAAAAAGTCCCTTTCTTCCGCCCTTTATGGCTCCTGTAAAAGAACCTTCCTCGTATCCGAACAGCTCGCTTTCCAAAAGCGAATCAGAAAGAGCCGCACAGTTTACCCTTATAAAATTATTGTATTTTCTGCTGCTTTGGGCATGAATGGAATTTGCAAAAAGTTCTTTTCCTGTTCCGCTTTCTCCTCTTAATAAAACCGTGGCAGGAACCTTGGCAGCTTTTTCTATCATGTTTTTTACTTCTTTAATTGAAGAAGACTGTCCTATTATGTCTTCCGGCTTGTATTTATATGTCAGGGCTCTTAATTTCTTTTCTGCTTCTTCAAGCTTGTCGGTAAGATCTTTTATTCCTGACATGTCGTGAAGAACAGCAACGCTGCCCTTCATAACTCCGTTTACGATTATGGGGGCTGCCTGGGCTACAACTGTCTTGCCGCTTGGCCTGATTTTCAGCTTTGTGTTTTCTACAGGCTTTTTAGTGGAAAGAACCTTCATGTGGAGGCTTTCCCCTTCTTCAATGTCATAGAGGGCATTTTTTCCGAGTACGTCATCATATTCAAGTCCTGTAATTTTCGTGTATGCAGGATTTACAAGTATGTGTACGCCTTTTTCATTTACAACGCTAATGGCATCCTGCGTTGCCAGAAAAACTGCCTGAAGCATTCCCTGATAGTCCATGCTGTTTATTTCAATATCTGGTTTTCCCATTTCAGCCTCTTTAATATTTTATTCTTCATTTGCTGCATCTGCTGGTGAAACAGGTGCAGTAACAGTTACATCAACCGTATTCTGGCTGAGGGAGATACTGTTAAGCTTCAAGTCCGTAACGCATTCAACATTTACTGTGTAGTTTCCTGCCGAAGCTTCAGCCATGTCTGATGACAATATCAAATCACTTTTTTTCAATGAATTCACAACAGATGAAGTGCCAACTACCTTGACTGTGATTTCCTGCTCTGCATTTACAGGTGCTGCACTACTTCCTTCCTTCAGATTGATAAACTGTATATCCGATGTATTGTATACAAATTCTTTTTCTACTACTTCCTCAATTACAGCATTCACAACAGGTGTTGTTGTAAGGTCCATGAGAATAAGCCCGTCAGTGTTCAATATGTCCTTTGATGACAGGATGTTGTTGTATGCTCCTGAAACATCAAGTTCTGCAAGACTAAGTTCCTTAATTGTATCAAGAATATCCTGCCTTGCAGCTATTCTTACCTTTTCAGGATTAACTGTCACATTTACAAGCTGGTAACCTGCTTCAGGATTCCCGGTTATGGTCGGAACAAGGTTCACATATTTTGTAGGATATACGGGAACTGTAACTTCCACGTTGTCCACCGGTGAAGACATAAATATTTCTGTATCAGTGCCGTCATAAATTCTCACAGGAACAGTCTTTGTGAGATCATTTATAACACCTTCGATGTTAACAGTAGCAATGGCATGGCTTGCCGAATTTACAACGCTTCTTGGGCCTGTTATCTTCACTGATGATGGATTGGAAAGTGCCAGTGACCTATAATAATTATCTGCCTGGTTTCCTTCATACTGAACCGTCACATCCATTACTCTTGATATTATTCTTTCTATATTGCATGCTATCTGAGAAGGATAGGTGTTTACTATTTCAACACCGCTTGGGCCGGAAATTTCCACCTTTGCATTTGTTATACCTTCTCCGTAGCCATATACGTCAATGTATGCCGTAAAGTCGCCTTTCTTTATGTTGTTCAGCTGTTCGCCGTAACCTTCAACCTTTACGCTTACAGTCAGATTGTCTTTATCCGTGTTCATCATTACAAGGTTTGAATTTTCAAGTGCAGAAAGATTTTTAATTGTTACAGGAATGTTAGTATAGGTATTTTCAAGCAGAGGGCTTGTTTCCACCATTATTATAATCCAAAGGATTACTGAAACTATCAGACAAGTTACCTGGATGACTAATTTATCGTTTTTTATCTTCATTTCGGTTTCTCCATTTATCAATTAAATTTCCCTTGTCGTTTTCCGTATAAACACCGGCTAACAAATCCTGCAGCTCTTCAATTTGAATGTTTCTATAAAGCCTTCCCTCAACAGCATATGAAATATATCCTGTTTCCTCAGAAACAATCAGCGCTATGGCATCGGATTTTTCAGTCATGCCGATGGCTGCTCTATGTCTTGTACCAATATCCTTGCTCAACAGATTGTTTTCTGTAAGAGGAAGGAAACATCCTGCTGCTCTTATGGTGTAATCCTTGATAATCACTGCTCCGTCGTGAAGAGGAGTGTTCGGTATGAATATGTTAATTAATAGTCCGCTTGATATGTTTGCATTGAGCTTTGTTCCGCTGTCGGTAATGTCTGTGAGGCCTATTTTCTGTTCAAATATCATCAAAGCTCCGATTTTCTGCCTTGCAAGGGAAGAAGTTGCAGATACAATTTCTTTTATTACCTGTTCAGAAGTCTGAGCGTTTTTTTCATAGCTTGACAGTGTGAATGATGTTCTTCCCAGATACTCCAGCGCTTTTCTTATTTCCGGCTGGAAAACTACAACCAGTGCAATCACGCCAACCTGAAATGTATGGTCCAGAATGTATTTCACCATATGAAGCTGAAATATCTGCGATATAGGAATCAATGCAACCAACAGCACAATCCCCTTCACAAGCTGTTTAGCCCTCATATCACGAATAAGCAAGTATCCGTGATAAAGCACATAGTATACTAGACCTATGTCCACTATGCTGTTTAGTCCGATATTAGAAATAATTAATTTTATCTGTTCCATGCCACCACTTCCCCAATATAATTCTGACCTTAATTGTTACTCTGCATTCATTTGAGCCATTGTATCACTGTAGGACCTGTTCATTCTTGTCTTTGAATTTGCATCTACATCATTGCTTTCAATATATTCCATTATTGGATAAACAACATGCTCTGTACCGCCGTCAGCAGTTTTTCCCTTGTAAACCCAAAGAGGGATGTACTCTACTTTCTTAATGGAAACTTCTCCTGTTTCGCCTTTTTTTTCTATTTCAATGTCAATAACAACGCCGTCTTCCGTATATTTTGAAACTTCTTCACTCATGCCGTAAGGAACAAGCGTTTCAACTCTTTGATTTGATAAAAAATTCCCCATGGAGTATGCCACAAATTTTGTTTTGCCGTCATATTCCATTGTTTTAGCCGGCTGTATAACGTGAGGATGGCTTCCAAGTATTATGTCTGCTCCTTCTGTAAACAGCATGTCTGCAACTGCTTCCTGAGTTGCTGTCTGAACCCTTGCATATTCATTTCCCCAGTGTAACACTGCAATTATGACATCAGCATTTTGCTGTTTTGCATATGCAATGTCTTCTTTCATTTTTGTTTCATCTATAATGTTGATCAATGTATCCAAGTCTTGCTGCGACATGACAGAATCAAGACCGTTTAACATTTCCGTGTAGGAAAGGAATGCAATTTTTATGCCTTGAACATCTTTTATGAGCACTCTTGTCTGAGGTTTCTCCACATAAGTGCCTATGCTGTCCATGCCTCTTGCTTGAATTTGCTGTACTGTTCTTATGAGACCTGCTTTTCTCGTGTCAAGGCTGTGGTTGTTTGCAGTTGATAAAACATCAAATCCTGCATCTTTAATTGCATCAAGAACTTCGTCCGGAGCATTGAACAAGGGATAACCCTGGTAGCTGTAGACTTCATTTCCTGCAGTTGTTCCTTCAAAGTTTGCAATTGTCAAATCAGCATCGCTTAAAATTTCTTTTACTGCTTTGAAGCTGTTGTGAAAGTCGTATGTCTTTGTTGCTGCGTCATAGGCACCGTCAATTTGTGACGGGTGAAACATTATGTCGCCTGTGGCTTTTATGTTTATTGTAATGTCCGGAACCACCTGCGGTTCTGCTGGTTCTTCCTTTGCTGGTTCTTCTTT
>NZ_JAJUJR010000459.1 GCF_029265225.1 Sedimentibacter sp. | reverse complement strand
TGAATGTTATGGTTACTCCCATTGCAAGAACTGCAAATATGAGACCCTGTTCAATTGATGTAAGCATTAATGTGTTCATTTATGTCCTTCCCTTTCTTTAATTAAGAATTAATAGTTAAGAATTAAGAATTATGGTTAGGATTTGTGCCGGGCACAAATCCTTATTAATTCAATAATTTTCACCATACTTCCTGACTGTCAATATATATTTTTCTTGATGTACAACCTAGATTAACTTATAATTCTTCACTCTTAATTCTTCATTCTTAATTGATGAATTCTGCTCCTTCGAATGCAGGATTGTCCTTTGTGAGACCAAGTGCTTCCATTGTTTTCACATTAACTATTTTCTTGAGTCCTGACGGCTGTTCAACATGAACTTCCTTTATGCTTGTTCCGTCAACCAGAATTTTTTTAGCCATGGCTGCTGCCTGTCTTCCAAGTTCATAGTAGTTGAGTCCGTTTCCCATGAGTATTCCGTCAGCTGCCTGTGATTCTATGGATGATATGCTTATGATTTTATTTTCAAGGCAGAGATTTGCTACCAGCTGAATTGACGATGCAACCACATTGTCTGAAATGATGTACATTATGTCTATTTTTTTAGCCAGGGTTCCGACTGCCTGCGGTATGTCATTTGCTGTTGTGATGCCAACTGTTTCAACTGTCATTCCAAGCTGTGATGCTGCTGCCTTCACTTCTTCAACCTGTACTTCTGAATTTGATTCTCCTGTATTGTATATTATTCCTATAACCGATGCGTCTTTTTTTAAGTCTTTTGCAGATTTAAGTATTTCCAAAGCTTCAACTTTGTCAGTAACTCCAGTTACATTTTCTATCTTATCTGCTGCTGTTACAATCTGAGAATATACAGGGTCAGTTACTGATGAGAACACAACGGGAATTTCTGATTCTTCAGCTGCCTGCTTTGCGGACTGTGTTGACAATGTAGCAATGCTGTAAATCATGTCCACTTCATCTTTTACAAATTTTTCAGCTATTATAAGGGTGTTGTTTGTTTCTCCCTGTGCATTTACATAGTCAACTTCTGCATTTACTCCCAGCGCTTTAAGTTCGTCCACAAATCCTTCTCTGGCCTGATCAAGGGACGGATGTTCAAGAAGCTGTGATATACCTATTTTATAAGTTTTTTCTTCTGTTTTTGTTTCTGCTGCAGCAGGTTGTTCTGCTGCCTTGTTTTCATTTGCTGCTTCTGTCTTTGCGCATGCTGTCAACAAAACTGATACGCATAAAGATAATGCCACTGCTTTTTTTAATAAATTCATTTTCATAATAGTCTCCTGTGATTTTAATTTTGTGATTTAATAAATTTATAAATTCAACTTTGCGCAAAGTTTTAATTTATTTTTGGAATGCTTGTCTGACCTGCAATTGACTTCCTGAGGTTGTCGCTTAGTCATATCGCAGTTTCGTTCACCATTTTATTTGCTCCCTACGGTCGCATAATTTGGGAACTCGTTGCGTTTGACCTACCTTTGACTTCCATAGGCTGTCGCTGGTCATATCGCAGTCTCAATCACAATTTTATCTGCTCACTATGGTTCGCATAAAATTGGATTTCGTTGCGTTTGACCTACCTTTGACTTCCGTAGGCTGTCGCTGGTCAT
>NZ_JAJUJR010000261.1 GCF_029265225.1 Sedimentibacter sp. | reverse complement strand
GTAATTGTTTCATCCGGAGCAAAGCAATCACTTACAAAAGCACTCATGGCCATTGTTGACCCTGACGATGAGGTTATAGTTCCAACTCCCTGCTGGATAAGCTATATTGAAATGATAAAGCTTACAGGCGGAAAAGCAGTTCTTGTGGAAATGGATGAATCAAGCGGTTTTGACCTTGATGTAGATAAAATTACAAAGCACATAACGCCGAAAACAAAAGCAGTGCTCATTAATTCACCAAATAACCCCACAGGAGCCGTATATAAAAAACAGGACGTTGAAAGGCTTGGAAATCTTGCAGTTAAACACAATTTTTACATAATATCTGACGAGATTTATGAAAAGTTGATATACACTGAAGAACAAAACTGCTGCACAGCTTCCATATCACCTGAAATAAAGGAAAAGACAATCACAATAAACGGCGTTTCAAAATCCTATGCCATGACGGGATGGAGAATTGGTTTTGCAGTTGGACCCACTGAAGTCATCAAAGCAATGAGCGATTACCAGGGACACACAACAACAAGCCCAAACTCTCCTGCACAGTATGCATCCATTGAAGCCCTGAGAAATTCAGAAGAATTTGTCCAGGAAATGAAGAAGGAATTCGACAAAAGAAGAAAATACATTGTTGAAAGGCTTAACAAAATGGAAGGAATAAACTGCTATGAACCAAAGGGAGCATTTTATGTAATGCCGAACATCAAAAATTTCTACGGCAAGAAGTACAAAGATTTTACCATCAATAATCCGATGGACATGTGCGATTACCTGCTTGAGGAAAGCAGAATAGCCGTTGTTACGGGAGCAGCCTTTTTAGCACCTGACAACATAAGAATTTCTTATTCAAATTCCATGGAAAACATCAAAAACGGCATGGACAGAATGGAAGAAGCTCTTAAAAAACTGAAGTAGCAGCTTAGGCATGAGTTTAATTCATGCCTTTTTTCAATTTGCTCCGCAGTTGTTTTATATGAATCTAATAAAAATATAAAAAAATCCATATTTATTATTGACATATAAAGTTCAGGGGCATATAATGATGAAAATTAAATATTTTCGTGGGTATATTACAGAGGTTGCGATGATCAAGAGTAAAAGCACAGCTTTGAAAGGGTGATTCGCCGAAGGGAATTCTTTCCCTGGGCTTACATTTAAGAGATGTAATACTGTTTTTATAGGATGCTTCCCAATCCTATAAGAGAGAGCTGTAATATGCTGGGCAGAAGGTTCGGTGTTTTTTTGTAAGCGTCTGAGAGCCCTTTTGCTCTTATGTCGCTTTTTTTATTGCATTCAGGGGAAAACATAAAAAATAAAAAAAAGCGGCATGAAAATTATTTATTAATAAATAATTTTAAAGGAGAAAAGTATGAACGATTTAGTAAGAGGCTGTGGAGTAGCTCTGGTAACGCCATTTTCAAATGGAGAGATTGACTTTGAAACATTAGGAAGACTGGTTGACATGCATGTTGAAAAATCAGGTTCCATCATTGCCGCAGGAACAACATCAGAAGCAGCGACAATGACAGATGATGAGTATCATCAGGTTGTTGAATTTATTGTAAAGAGAGTAAACAAAAGAATTCCGGTTATAGCAGGAGCAGGAAGCAACTGCACTGCATCAGCCGTGAAAAAGGCTAAGTTTTGCGAAGAAGCAGGAGCCGATGGTCTGTTGATTGTTACGCCCTATTACAACAAAACAACACAGAGAGGTCTGGTAAACCACTACAAAATGATTGCTGAAAGCACATCATTGCCTATAATTGTTTACAATGTACCGGGAAGAACCGGAATGAACATTGAACCAAAGACTTGTTTAGAACTTTCAAAAATTGACAATATAGTAGGAATCAAGGAAGCAAGCGGAAACATAAGCATGGTTGCAGAAATAATCAGAATCTGTCCAAAAGATTTTCTTGTGTATTCAGGAAACGACGATATGGTTGTACCGCTGATGGCACTGGGCGGACACGGGGTAATTTCCGTTGTTGCCAACATACTGCCTGCAGAAACAAAAAAAATGGTTGATGATTTCAACAATGGAGATTTGAAGGCCGCAAGGGACGTCCAGCTTTCTTTAAACGGTCTTATAAATGCATTGTTTATTGAAACAAACCCAATACCTGTTAAAGAAGCAATGGGCCTCATGAACATGTGCAGCGCCGAGCTCAGGGCTCCTTTGTATCCAATGGCCCAGGAAAACAAGGAAAAACTAATCAAGGAAATGGAAAATTGCGGAATCAATATAACATGCGGGGCAATTTAAGGAGGACATCATGAATGTAGTAATCTGCGGAATTAACGGAGCAATGGGAAAAGTGCTGCAACAAGAAGCTAGTACCTATGACAATTTAAAAATTATCGGCTCGCTGTCGCCGAGGACCGGAAACACGGGCCAGGACATAAATGAAAAACCGGACGTTGTAATTGATTTCTCAAATACTTCAAATATTGATTTTCTAATAGATTATGCCATAAAGGAAAATTGCGCCTTATTAATATGCACCACAGGATTTTCAGAAGATCAGAAAAATAAAATTACTGAAGCAGGAAAATATATACCTGTGATGCTGTCTTCAAACACATCGCTGGGAGTGAATGTATTCAGGAAAATCTTAAAAAATATATCTGCTGAACTTAACGGTTTTGATATAGACATATTTGAAAGACATCACAACAAGAAAAAAGATTCTCCAAGCGGAACGGCCAAGACGCTGGCTGAAGACATTATGAAGGCTACAGGAAGAGACCATATTGAAACACATGCCATGAGAGCAGGTACTATACCGGGAGAGCACGTTGTAATATTCTCAGGTGTGGATGAAATTCTTGAAATAAAGCACACTGCATTTTCAAAGAAAATATTCGCAAGAGGCGCATATGATATAGCATTCAGGCTTTGTGAGAAGCCTGCAGGTTATTATAGCACAGAGGAGTTTTTTTAGCAGAAAAATAAATTTAAATATCAGGAGGAAACATGTTATTACAAGATCCATATGAAATAGCAAAATATATTAAGGAAGCAAAAAAATCAACGCCTGTGAAGCTTTACATTTCAGGAAATGTTGACAATATAGAAACATACGGTTTAAAAGTTTTCAAATCAGGAGAAATGGCAATCCTCATAGGAGAATATGAGGATGCAGCAAAGGTTATAGCTGACAATGTAAACATTCAGGACTATCACCTGGAATATGACAGAAGAAATTCAGCAATTCCAATGCTCAACACAAATGAAATACAGGCAAGAATTGAGCCGGGCGCAGTCATAAGAGACATGGTTACAATAGGCAAGGATGCTGTTGTCATGATGGGAGCTGTAATAAACATTGGAGCTGTTATCGGAGAAAAAACAATGGTGGACATGAACGCTGTCGTTGGGGCAAGAGGAACAATAGGAAAAAATGTTCACGTGGGTGCCGGAGCAGTTATAGCCGGTGTTTTGGAACCACCGAGCAAGACTCCTGTAATAATTGAAGACGATGTGCTCATAGGTGCAAATGCTGTTGTGCTTGAAGGAGTCAAGGTTGGCAAGGGAGCCGTTGTTGCAGCAGGCAGCGTTGTTACTGAAGACGTTCCGGAAATGGCTGTTGTGGCAGGAAGCCCTGCCAAAATAGTCAAATACAAGGATGACAGGACAGTGGAAAAGACAAAACTTTTGGATGACTTAAGAGGATAATTCAGGACGTCAGGACACATATTCAGAACTGTCCGCGACAAATGTACATCTGTATTATAACTGTTGACATAACACTTTTCATGTGGTATTGTTAGAAAGTTATGATGCGGATAGGAGGGAAAAATGATAAGGGTTGCTAAATTTGGAGGCACTTCGCTGGCAGATGCTGCTCAGTTCAAAAAGGTGCATGACATAATAAAAGATAATGAAGAAAGAAGATATGTGGTTGTCTCGGCTCCGGGAAAAAGATTCAAGGATGACAACAAGATTACAGACCTGCTGTAT
>NZ_JAJUJR010000126.1 GCF_029265225.1 Sedimentibacter sp. | reverse complement strand
ATGCAGTGAAGAAAATGGCTCCTCTTGCGTTAAAACTTGCAAAAGGTGAAAAAATAGGAGCTTCTTCTGAAGAAGGCTATATGCCAAACGGAATCAGAAAGAACTTCTTTGATACTGAAAGAGGATCAAAAAGAGCAGTTAAGATGCTTCTTAATAAATTAGCTGACAAAGAATTTGAAACAGAATTCCCAATGCCAGACTTTGACAGAGTAGCTCCTAATCCGGCTGTAAAAGACATTACAAAAGCAAAAATTGCTTTGGTTACTTCAGGCGGTATTGTTCCTAAAGGAAACCCTGATCACATTGAATCATCAAGTGCTTCTAAATACGGAAAATACGACATTGACGGTGTAATGGATTTAACAGAGGAAACTTATCAGACAGCTCACGGCGGATATGACCCTGTTTATGCAAATCTTGATCCTGACAGAGTATTGCCAGTAGACATCCTTAGAGAATTTGAAAAAGAAGGCAAAATCGGAAGTCTGCACAGATATTTCTATACAACAGTTGGTAACGGTACAGCTGTTAAGAGTGCAAAAGCTTTTGCTGCAAAATATGCACAGGAACTGAAAGCCGACGGAGTTGACGCAGTTATACTGACATCAACCTGAGGTACCTGCACTCGTTGCGGCGCAACGATGGTAAAAGAAATAGAAAGAGCAGGAATCCCTGTTGTACATATGTGCACAATAGTTCCTATATCTTTGACAGTTGGAGCTAACAGAATAGTTCCTACTATAGCAATTCCTCACCCACTTGGAAATCCTTCACTGACTCTTGAAGAAGAAAAAGAAATCAGAAGAAACCTTGTTGGAAGAGCATTAAGAGCATTAGAAACTGAAGTTACAGAACAAACAGTATTCGAAAAGTAAGCAGATGACCCAAATCTTTGATTTGGTGTCAGTCGCTTATCCTGAGCGACAGCGAAGGATCTCGTGTTTGAAAAGCAGACATCCCAAATCTTCGATTTGGTGTCGGTCGCTTATCCTGAGCGAAAGTGAAGAATCTCGTGTATGAAAAGCAGATGACCCAAATCTTAGATTTGTTTCAAAAATGATAGTTTTTAAGCAGTGTTTTTTGGGTATTATAATCTGTGTCCCGTACTGGCGACAGATTAGTCAATATTTAGTTTACAGGTTCGCGGCAGAAATAGCCGCGAACTAATATAATTATTGAATATTCCTTGCGTAATTTTCAATAATTATATATCATATTTTATATAAAATATGATGAGTCACAATGACTATAGGAAAGAGGTGTAAAATGGGCAAAGTATATGATGTTATAATAATCGGTGCAGGACCTGCAGGCTTGTCAGCAGGCATTTATGCAGGAAGAGCAAGATTGAGTACTTTGATTATTGAAAAAGAAAAAGACGGCGGACAAATAGTTCTCACATCTGAAGTTGAAAATTATCCGGGATGTTTGGAAGGCGAATCCGGTCCTACATTGGTAGACCGTATGGCTGAACAAGCAAAGCATTTTGGAGCTGAAAAAGTATATGATGAAATAGTTGAAGTAAAACTCGAAGGCAAGGAAAAGGTTCTGGTAGGCAAAAAGGGCGAGTATACAGGCAAGACAGTTATCATTGCCGGCGGGGCTTCATCAAAGCCAATAGGATGCCCAGGAGAAAAAACCTTCACAGGCAAGGGAGTTTCATATTGTGCAACATGTGACGGAGCTTTCTTTGAAGACTTTGAAGTGTTTGTAGTTGGCGGCGGAGATACTGCAGTTGAAGAAGCAATGTATCTGACCAAGTTTGCAAGAAAAGTATCCATCATCCACAGAAGAGATGAATTAAGAGCAGCCAAGTCAATAAGAGAAAAAGCAATGGCTAATCCTAAAATGAATTTCATATGGGATTCTGTTGTTAAGGAAATCAAAGGTGACGGAATTGTAAACTCCATGGTATTGGAAAATATTAAAACAGGAGAGATTACAGAAGTAGTAGCCGATGAAGATGACGGAACATTCGGAATTTTCGTATTCATAGGTTATGAACCTAAGACTAAACTGTATGAAGGCATTTTAAATATCGACAAGGGTTACATAGTAACTGATGAAAATATGAAGACAAATATTGAAGGCGTTTATGCAGCCGGAGATATAAGAGTGAAAAGTCTGAGACAAGTGGTTACTGCAGCAGCAGATGGCGCTATTGCAGCTGTTCAGGCAGAAAAATATATAGAAACATTATAGGAGGTTTTCATGTTAGTACTGGATAAAACAAATTTTGATGAAGAAGTTCTTCAGGGACAAGGATATATCCTGGTTGATTTCTTCGGAGACGGATGTGCTCCTTGTGAAGCTTTGATGCCGCATGTTATGGAATTGTCTGAAAAATACGGCGACAAGCTGAAATTTACAAAATTGAACACAACAAAGGCAAGAAGAGTTGCCATTGGACAAAAAGTATTGGGTTTGCCTGTCATTGCAATGTATAAAGACGGAGAAAAAGTGGAAGAGCTTATTAAAGAAGATGCCACTCCTGAAAATATAGAAGCAATGATTCAAAAGTATATATAAGGTCAAACAAAAAAACAACAAAGGAGGATTTAAAATGAGCTTATTGAATGGCAAGAAAGTTATTATAATAGGCGACAGGGATGGAATTCCAGGACCGGCAATTGAAGAATGTGTTAAAACTGCCGGAGCTGAAGTTGTATTTTCATCTACTGAATGCTTCGTCTGAACTTCTGCAGGCGCAATGGATTTGGAAAATCAAAAAAGGGTTAAAGAATTTGCTGAAAAGTACGGTGCTGAAAATATAGTAGTAGTACTTGGAGCAGCTGAAGGTGAAGCAGCAGGTCTTGCTGCAGAAACTGTAACAAACGGAGACCCTACATTTGCCGGTCCATTGACAGGAGTTCAGTTAGGACTCAGTGTATTTCATGTATGTGAACCAGAAATTAAAAATGAAGTTGACGAATCAGTTTATGACGAACAAATAAGCATGATGGAAATGGTATTGGATGTTGATGACATCATCAGCGAAATGACTCCTATCAGAGAAGATTTTTGCAAATATCTGTAGTCAATTATTGATATGATTTGTTAATTTCTATTATAATATAGAATATCAATTAATCATGGAAATTTGCTTCGCAGAAATGCGAAGCAAATTTTAAAATTTTTACCCATATAATTTGAAGTATAAAGTCTAGGGTTTAAATTCCTAGTTAAACTTTATACCTTGTATTTTAAATTTAAATAAATCGCGGAGGTAATATATGAACAGTGTAATCAGAGGTGCAAGTTACATTCTTGCATTTGCGCCTGATATGGTAATTCATAACGGTACTACACAGACAACCGAGAGAACAGTCAATCCAAATTCAGAATATTTAAAACAAATAAAAGACCATTTGAGAACTTTCGAACAGGTTGTAAAATACCTGCCTAATCAGACATATATAGGAAATATTCATCCGGAAGAACTTGCAAAATACGAACAGCCTTGGAATGACAAGGAAGCTGAAGGTTTTGGAAGATTCGGAAAATACGGTGAAATAATGCCTCAGGATGAGTTCATTGTCCTTATGCAGATGTGCGATGTGTTTGATCTTGTTAAGCTTGAAAAAAATTTCCTGGAATCTACAAAAGAAAAACTTGGCGCACATCCGTTGTTTGATGAAAGTCTCATGAACAGAATAAGCGAAGGTGAAGATGCTCAAGTTGTTAAAAAATATGTTGACGAAGAACATGCTGAACCTTTATACAACAACGGCGAACTAATCGGCTGTGTAAAAAGAGCCCATGACATTGACGTAAACCTGAGTGCTCACGTAATGCATGAAAACCTTGTTTCAAAGGCTTCAAACGTACTGGCTCTTTTAAACCTTGTTTCAAAAAACAACATAAGCAAGGAAGAAATTGAGTACATCATTGACTGCAGTGAAGAAGCATGCGGTGATATGAACCAAAGAGGCGGCGGAAACTTTGCGAAGGCTTGTGCTGAAGTAGCAGGCTTTGTAAATGCCACAGGTTCGGATACAAGAGGATTCTGCGCTGGACCAACTCATGCACTCATTGAAGCAGCTGCACTGGTTAAAGCAGGAGTTTATAAAAATGTTGTTGTTTCTGCAGGCGGATGCACTGCAAAACTTGGAATGAACGGCAAGGACCACATAAAGAAAGGTCTTCCTATTCTTGAAGACGTTCTTGGAGGATTTGCAGTATTGGTAAGCGAAAATGACGGCATAAGTCCTGAAATAAATCTTGACCTTATAGGAAGACACACAGTTGGAACAGGTTCTTCACCGCAGGCTGTTATTACATCATTGGTATCTTCTCTTGACAAGGTTGGAATGAAAATAACTGATGTTGATAAATATTCTGTAGAAATGCAAAACCCTGATATTACTAAACCTGCAGGAGCAGGAGATGTTCCATTAGCTAATTATAAGATGATTGGTGCTCTTGCGGTTAAAAGAGGAGACATAGAAAAGAAGGACCTTCAGGAATTTACTGAAAAGCATGGTATGATAGGCTGGGCACCAACACAGGGCCACATTCCTTCTGGAGTTCCATACATTGGATTCTGCAGACAGGACATTCTTGACGGCAAAATCAAAAATGCCATGATAGTAGGAAAGGGAAGTTTATTCCTTGGAAGAATGACAAACCTGTTTGACGGAGTATCATTTATCGTTGAAGCAAATAAAGGCAAGGAAGAAGAAAAATCCGCTGTTTCTGAGGACAAAGTAAAAGAATTGATAGCACAGGCGCTCAAAAATTTTGCTTCAAATCTGCTGGCAGAATAGGAGGACATATGTCTGAAAAACAAGTAAATCAAATAATTGGCAAAGTGTTCAACCAGCTGGCTGATACTTTAATAAGCGGCGAATATGGACAGAAACCACGTGTTGCTGTTACTGCCATTGGAAGCGAGCACGGCGAACAAACAATATTTCAGGCTGCAGCAAAGGCTGCCAAAGGCGGTATTGATGCAACAGTCATAGGAAGCAAGACATTTGAAGGAGTCACAACTGCTTTTGTTGAAAATGAAGATCAGGCACACAAAAAAATGGAAGAACTTCTCGACAAAGGCGAAATAGATGCATGTGTTACAATGCATTATCCATTCCCAATCGGAGTATCGACAGTTGGAAGAATTGTCACTCCCGGAAAAGGAAAGGAAATGTTCATTGCAACAACAACAGGAACTTCTTCTACAGATAAAGTTGAAGGAATGGTTAAGAACGCCATTTATGGCATAATTACTGCCAAAGCATGCGGAATCAAAAATCCTACTGTTGGTATATTGAATGTTGAAGGAGCAAGGCAGACTGAAATAGCTCTGACAAAATTAAAAGAACAGGGCTATGACATAAATTTCGCTGCTTCCCAAAGAGCTGACGGCGGTGCTGTAATGAGAGGAAATGACCTTCTCATGGGTTCAGCTGACGTTATGGTGATGGATTCTTTAACAGGAAACCTCATGATTAAAATATTCTCCTCATACACAACAGGCGGAAATTATGAGTCATTAGGCTACGGATACGGTCCTGGAATCGGTGAAGGCTTTGACAAGCTCATATTGATAATATCAAGAGCTTCAGGTGCTCCGCTTGTTGAAGGAGCCATGAAGTTTGCAGGAGAACTGGTAAAGGGAAATTTAAAAGCTATTGCAAAGGAAGAATTTGAAAAGGCACACAAAGCAAATCTTACTGAAATACTGAAGGGAACAAAGACAGTAAAAAAATCTTCAGATGATGAAGTGAAGGCTCCGAAGAAAGAAGTTGTTACTTCTCAGATTTCAGGAATTGAAATAATGGACCTTGAAGATGCTGTAAAACTTCTGTGGAAGAACGATGTTTACGCAGAAAGCGGAATGGGCTGCACAGGACCAATAATTCTGGTAAATGAAGCAAATACTGAGTCTGCAATTAAAATTCTTCAGGACAATGAGTTTATAGCAAAAGAAAAAACCTGCTGCTAAAACAAATTTAGGGGGAGGACTACTGTCCCACTGAAGATAACAAATTATTGAATTAATAACACGGGCGGACACAAGGTCCGCCCCTACAATTTTTTGGGAAATTACGTTTATCTGAGATTCTTTAGAATCTCATTTTTTAATTTTTAAAGCTGTGTATTGGTGCCGGAATTCTGCCGCCACGGGCTATGAAGTCATCGCTTGAGAAGCTGCTTACCTTCATTATGGGAGCTCTTCCTAAAAGTCCTCCAAATTCAGCAGTATCTCCTATAGTCTTTCCATAAACAGGGATGAGTCTTACGGCTGTTGATTTCTGATTAATAACGCCTATGGCGCATTCATCTGCTATAATAGCTGAAATAGTGCTTGCTTTTGTGTCTCCCGGTATGGCAATCATGTCAAGGCCAACAGAACAAACGCATGTCATTGCCTCAAGCTTTTCAATGTTCAGTGAGCCTCTGTTCACTGCTTCAATCATT
>NZ_JAJUJR010000257.1 GCF_029265225.1 Sedimentibacter sp. | reverse complement strand
TCTGTCCCAGTATGCCTGCATCAAGAATCAGGTACTCTGTTTGATTTGGCTGCATGTGGATTTGCGCTCCGTGGGTTGCAAAATCAGTAACTGTCGTTTCATCACAATATCTTTGTCCAAGTTTGTTAACCCTTAAATGAGGATAAAAAGTAAAGTCCGTCAATGAAAAGAAATCATCGCCCACTGCACCGATTAAGGCTCCAAATTCTTCTCCTGTGAATGTCTCCCAAAAATAATGGGCTGTAGCTGTGCCGTATTCTGCTGCTCCGGCACTCCACGCCATTTTAATTCCATCACCTGTGCAGGAAGCCACTTCACCGACTGTATACTTGTCACCAAACTGTTCCTTAAGCATTTCCTGATTCCCGCCAAAACCGCCTGTTGCTATTATTACAGCCTTTGCATTCACCTTCAGTTTGCTTCCGTCTTCTTTTGTGGCAATGACTCCAGTAACCTTGCCGTTTGCATCTGTAATCAGTTCAGTAGCCGGAGTAGAAAACATTACAGTTCCATTGTTGCCTTCAAATTGCTTTATAAGCTTTGTGATGGCAGCTATGCCTCCTTCATTGTATCCGTGCAGAGTAGAAGGTCTTCCTACATTTGCAAAACTGAATCCGCTTCCTGCATCCACCAGGTTTAACTGCATGCCGTTTTCTATAAGCCAGTCAACTGTCTCACTGGATTCATCTATAATAGTTCGAACCAGTACAGAATTCATATAACCGGCAGAAGCCTTCATGTATTCATCAAATAGCCAGTTCTTATCTACAGTCTTTCCGGCTTGTTTTTGCAATGAGCTTTCAGCTGCAAACATTCCGCCTGCCAGCGTTCCTGCTCCCATAGGGCTGGATGTTTTTTCAAGCAGCAGTACACTGTCTGACTCTTCGCTTGCAGCCAGTGCTGCAGAACTTCCTGCGGCTCCTGCTCCAATGACTACCACATCATAAGATACCTCTTCAATCTTGTCAGATGCTGCGCTCACTTTTGCTGTTTTTAATGAATCCACATCTCCCCCTGCCTGTTTCACACAATCCTCTACAGCTGTTAAAATTGCCTGGCTGGTAATTGTAGCTCCGCTTACAGTGTCAATTGCCAAAGATTGATTTGACACTATCTTTTCCGGAATATGCTTTACAGGAGCATCTGCTATTCCTTCGGTTTCCTTATGTTCAAGTATTTTTACCTCCTGGATTTTATCTCCTGTGAATATTACTTCTACTTTAACTTCTCCGTTTTTCCCGTTTGCACTTGCAGTGTAAGTTCCTGCCTTGTACGCCGTTTTGCTTTCCTGTGACCCGCATGCAGCTAATGAAAGCACCATTATAATGCACAACAGTATCACGCTGATTTTTCTAATAATTTTTTTCACTTAAGTCCTCCCTATAAATTAAAAATAGCTAAGCTATGCCTGCAGTGATAATTTTATCACAAATTGATTTCATATTTTATTCTAAGTAGGCATGTATTCGTCTGGTTCAGACTAATTAAATCTGATACAGACATTTTCAAGAGGATTCTTGCTTCTAACGTTCACATAAAACCGCTCAAAATAAATGAGCACCCTTTCGGGTGCTCATATACTTATTGATTTAATTTTCCTTTTATAACTTCCACAGCCTTTTGAAGCTGATTGTCTGTTTTGTAGAATTCGTATCCGTATCCTGCTGCGTCTTCCGGCAATACAGATTCTATGTCAGGCTCTATTCCTATTCCATGAATGTTTATTCCGTTTGGAGTGAAGTATTCTGAAACTGTCATTTTGATTCCTTCGCCTTCATTGCCAAACCTTTGAACTCTTTGAACAATTCCCTTGCCGAAAGATTTTGTTCCGATCAATGTTGCTCTTTTCGTATCCTTCAGAGCTCCTGCCATGATTTCAGATGCACTGGCACTTCCTTCATTTATAAGAAGCACTACCGGAATATCTTCAGCATTTGAATCTGATTTGAAATATTCCATTTCTCCTGATTTTGTCTTCGTGTAAGTTACAACTCCTTCGCCCATAAACATGTCGGAAATTTCAACTGTAGCATCAATAATTCCTCCAGGGTTGTATCTTAAGTCTATTACAAGGCTCTTCATTCCCTTGGATTTCAAATCTGCATAAGCTTTTTTGAAATCTTCGGCTGTCTGCATGTCAAAAGTAGTAATTCTTATGTATCCTATTCCATCCTCAAGCATTGCAGGCTTTATAGTCTTGATTCTTATTGTTTCTCTGTTGATTACAACATCAGAAACTGAATTGCCGCCGTCAGCATTTTCTCTTTGAATAGTAAGCGTCACGCTTGTTCCCGGCAGGCCCTTCATTACGTTCACGGCTGCATCAATTTGATCTGCAGTGTATTCAGTGCCGTTGATTCTTATTACCTTGTCGCCTGTTTTTAATCCTGCCTTCTCTGCAGGCGTGTCTTCAATTGGTGCAACGATCAATATTTTATTATCATCGCTTGCTGTTATGTAAACACCTATTCCTTCATATGATCCTTCCGTGTCCTGCATCAATGCAGCGAAATCTTCCTTTGACAAATACTGCGTGTAAGGATCTCCCAATGCTGCAAGCGTTCCTTCCAGTGCCCCTTCAAGCATTACTTCTTCATCAGCCTCATATAAGAAATCGCTTTTGGCAAGTTCCATGACACTTTCCTGTTTTGCATATTTGTCATACATATCCTTCATTTCGGTGTATGCTTCTTCTGATAAAACCACTTTCTGTCCTATTTCAACCAGGAACACATTGCCCAGCGTCAAAGTCAAAAAAGCAGTAATAAAAACAACCACGATAATCGTAAGAATATATTTTTTTCTAGATACCATATACTCACTCCCGACAATTTAATGTTAAGCCACTTTAGCGCTTATACCTATTTATATGCCGCTATGTACTTTTTTATAATATATAATTGTACAATTGCGATAATAACATACAGCTGTTATTATAACATAGTTTAAAAATAAATAAAATAAAATTATTGCAATGTTGCTACATTTAAAAATTGTGTTTATGGAGAGAAAAACTTCACATCTGTATGCCTTTTAGACAGTTTATTATTAAATGAATGTATAACTTATATTGTAAAAATTATCTAATAAAAAAATGTAAAGCTTGCTTGACAATATTAAATGTATGTGTTATTATCTATGTAAAGTTAACTTTACAAAACATGCGCAAGCATGTTATATTTTAAAATCGTATGTAAAGCGTGCTTTACCTGGAGGTGATATTATTGAAAAACCGGTTAGAAGAAATAAGGAATGAAAAAGGGATAAATCAGGAAGACCTGGCAAAAGCATTGTCGGTATCCCGACAAACAATCAGTTCATTGGAAAACGGACGGTACAATCCGTCAATTTTGCTAGCTTTCAAAATAGCAAAATTCTTTTCAATGGCAATTGAAGATATTTTTATATTTGAGGAGGAATAGAAATGAATAAAGTTAAAAACAGAACAATTTATTACGCTTTCATAGCAATTCTGGGTATATCACTGTTTGCTGCATCTGAAATTTTTGGATTGCTGGACACATACTGGAGCGGTATGGGAGTTGGTTTCATTGTTATATCAACATTAAGGCTGATTCAAATACATCGTTATCAAAATGATGACAGCTATGCTGAAAAAATGAATGTACAAAACAATGATGAAAGAAACAGATTCCTGGCTGAAAAAGCAAGAAGCATGACATTTTATTACTCAATTTTGATTGAAGCAATTGCTCTTATAGTTTTGAGAATTTTAAAATTTACTGAAGCAAGTACACTGATAGGATATGCGGTATGCGTTCAGTTATTAATTTACTACGTAAGCTATTTGTGGCTTAAAAGAAAATATTGATATTATAAGAGGTAAAATACTGATAAGTTGTAAGTATTTTACCTCTTGCATTTTAAGTTTATTTTAATTAACAAATTTCAGAGCAACATATTCTAAAATATAAAATAATTATTATAAACTATTGAAATTATCACGACTTTGTAATATAATC
>NZ_JAJUJR010000120.1 GCF_029265225.1 Sedimentibacter sp. | reverse complement strand
GTCACCGTCGCTTGCAGCATTTTCTCCATTGTATCCTATTTTTTCAATGAGCTTGTCGTTAAAATACATTTCGGTGGAATCAGCAATGGAAGAAGACGGATCTGACGATTCATTTTGCGCCGGCGGATCAGTGTCAGGAACTTCACCTTGTTCATCCGTTGTATTCCCGTTGTTTCCGTCAGCTGAAACTTCCTGCGTCTTGCTGAAATTTTTTATAAGCATGTTTCCAAGCAGAAGCACAAGCACTACTATTATTATGGAAAGAACCGCCCTTTTGATTTCCTTGCCAATAATAAGCCCTGAAGTCTTAATCTTTTTTCTTGTCTTTGGATTGCTGTCATTGACATAAATGTCAAAAATTGACTTGTCATCAGAAACTTCTTCATGTGGCTCTTCTGCAAAAGCGTCCTTTCTTAAGTCCTGAGAAGCCTTTGGTTCTTCTTCCTTGACAGTCTTAATAGCAGCTTTGCCTGCAGCAGCCTCAGTGCCGAAAATCATGGCAAATATGGGCGAACCTTTAAGCTCTGAAAGAACATCCCTCGGAAAAATATATTCCCGTGTGAGACACCTCACTATTATTTTTAAAATATCCGGCGGTATGGTGTCGGATATGTTGTAATCAACAATTTCTGTTCCTGAAAATATGTAGTGAATCATGTTTCCAAGCCTTTTGAATGTTTCATTGTCTGCTATGTCGTATTCCTGTTCGAAAATCAGATTACAGTCCACAACCACTCTATCGTTTTCATCAACATACAGTCTGTCCAAGTCAAGGATTTTTTGCTGTACAACGTCTGTCATGTTGAAAATGTTTTGAGCAAGTTCAATAACCTTTTCAGCAAGGTTGAACTGATGCTTGAGGGTCAGATTTTTTCCTGAATATTCTCTTAATCCGGTGTATTCGGTTTTCAAAGGCTTTGTGTAAATATAAATGCGGTCTTCGGTATTATAGCTTTCCAGTATGTTCGATGGAATTGCTCTTAATTCTTCTATATTAATAAGATTAATAACCTTCTGGCTAGTTATTACATTGCTGTAAAATATTTCGCCCGAATCATTGTCTTTGCATTCCAAAACTCTCTGGAACACATTTTCAAAAATAGTGCGGACAATCTTATAGTTGTTGTTCATAAGCCTACCTCCGAATATTTCTTAATAATATATTAACAATAATTTCGACAAAAATAAAGACATTTTTGTAATTTTTTGCAATTAAAAAGATGAGGTTCAATCCTCATCCTTTTTTATTTCATATTCAACATTTTCCACAACATTTTTAATGTCTTCTTTTTCTTTGCCTTTATAATCAGCACCGTGTTCTCCATAATATTTTCTGGTTTTCCCTGATGCAACGCTTAAGAGAAACGCAAGCACCACTGCATCATCAATAATTGAAAAACCAAGGA
Source organism: Sedimentibacter sp. (assembly GCF_029265225.1). Lineage (GTDB taxonomy): Bacteria > Bacillota > Clostridia > Tissierellales > Sedimentibacteraceae > Sedimentibacter. The sequence goes on along the minus strand of NZ_JAJUJR010000120.1, from coordinate 5,202 downwards.
CCGGAGCCGGTATTAAATCCGCCGGACTTACTATATATATCAAAGGAATAATAACCCACCATTTTTCCTTTAAAGGTATTGTCTTGTCTAAAAGGAATTTTATGATAATATAAAATCTGTTCATATTTATGAAACGAACACTACACCCGGCAGTTTTTTCTGAAGCTTCATTGAGAAATTATTTGCTGCGTCAACTGTTTTAGAATTACCTAAAACTATGTGGGTAATATTTTTTTCCACAGCGAAATCCACAATTGCTTTTGCAACATCTTTTGATCTTTTCACTATTAAATTAGCTCCAACATCTTTTGTAATTTCAAACAAATATTCTAATGCATCTCCATCGCTTAAATTATATAAAAGCTTGTCATTTTCATTTACCACATGTATGACATAAAGCTGGCTTCCTTCGTCCCTGGACAACTCAACGCCATGCTCTATGAGTTTCTCACATGTCTTTTGCTGCGTTACACATACCAATACATTTTTATGCATCGCTATTCTCCTTAAAATGGCGGGAATATGTGGGAATTGAACCCACCCAGGACGCTACTAACGCCCCGCGACTGATTTTGAAGACCAGGAGGCACACCAGCACCTATCTATCCCCATCGGAAATAATGATAACATAATTTCATAATAATTTCAAGTTTATTTTATCTTGAAATATTGTACACGTCCACCTTATCTCCTGAAATGCCTGTTTCCATTATGTCAGCAAGGGCAGAAACCGTATCAAGAGAAGTGAATACATTGATTGATGCTTCAACAGAAGTTCTTCTTATTCTGAAACCGTCTGTGCTGACATCATTTGCTTTTGTGGGTATGTCAACAACAAATCCGATGTTTCCGCTTCTTATGAGATCAATAATGTTTGGCTTTGCTTCTCTTACCTTCTTGACTGTCTGTGCTTCTATTCCGTTATCGCTGAGATATTTGGCTGTGTTTTCCGTGGCTACAAAATCGTATCCCATTTTATTCAATTTTAACGCAATAGGCTTAAAGCTTTCTTTATCTCTGTTTCTGATTGTTGCCAGAATCATTTTGTCCTTATCAGGCATCTTTACTCCTGCAGCAATAAATCCCTTATACAGGGCTTCATTGTAATCCTTGCCTACACCAAGGACTTCTCCTGTTGATTTCATTTCAGGCCCCAGGCTCACATCAACGCCGTCAAGCTTTTGTGTTGAGAAAACAGGAACCTTCACTGCAACAAGCTCAGATTCCTTGTACAGACCTGTGCCGTATTCCATATCTTTAAGTTTTTCTCCAAGCATTACCCTTGTGGCAATTTCAATCATAGGAATTTTCGTAACCTTGCTGATGTAAGGAACAGTCCTGCTTGAACGAGGGTTTACTTCTATGATGTAAAGCTCGTTTTCAAACTCTATGAACTGAATGTTCACCATTCCAACGGTCTTTAATGCCTTTGCTATATTTTTTGTTATGACTGCAAGTTTTTCTTTAATTTCTTCACTCAGATTTTTCGGAGGATAAATGGATATGCTGTCTCCGGAGTGAATGCCGGCTCTTTCAAGATGTTCCATTATTCCCGGAATCAATATGTCTTCTCCGTCGCATATGGCATCCACTTCAATTTCCCTTCCCACAAGATATTTGTCTATGAGTACAGGATTTTTCGAACTCATGTCAAATGCTCCCTGCAGATAAGTTACAAGATCTTCCTCAGTATAGGTTATTTCCATTCCTTGTCCTCCCAGTACGTAGGAAGGTCTTACAAGTACTGGATATCCCACTGCAGCGGCAGCTTTTTTGCCGTCTTCCATATTCATGACTGCTTTTCCCTTTGGTCTTTTAACGTCCAGAGATTCCAGTATTTCATCAAACTTTTCCCTGTCTTCTGCCATATCTATTTGTTCAGGGTCTGTACCAAGAATCGGTATATTTTTTTCCTTGAAGAAGTTTGCAAGTTTGATGGCAGTCTGTCCTCCAAACTGAAGCACTACTCCGTCAGGATTTTCCTTTTCAACAATATTTAAAACATCTTCTTCAGTAAGAGGCTCAAAGTACAATTTGTCGGCTATGTCAAAATCCGTGCTCACTGTTTCAGGATTGTTGTTTACAATTATTGTTTCAATACCTGATTTTTCAAGTGCAAATATGCTGTGCACCGAACAGTAGTCAAAATCAACGCCCTGTCCTATTCTGATAGGTCCTGAACCTATTACAAGGATTTTTTTCTTGTCCGAAGTAACTACTTCATCATATTCATCATAAGTTGAATAATAATATGGAGAAACTGCTTCAAATTCACCACCGCATGTATCAACCATCTTATAAACAGCCTTTATGTTGTTTTTCATTCTCAGATTGTAGATGTCTCCAGGCTTAGCATTGATAAGATCTGCTATTCCCTTGTCGGAGAACCCCATTTTCTTAAGTTTTTTAAGCCATGTGGCATCAAGCTCACCAATGGATGCATTTCTCAGGAGTTCTTCTTCTTCAATTATGTTGTATATTTTATGAAGGAAGAATTTGTCCACTCCTGTAAGCTCTGCAATTTTTCCTATTCTGTATCCTCTTCTTATGAGCTCTGAAAGATAAAACAGTCTTTCATCGTCCGGAGTCTGGATTCTTGCTTTAAGTTCAACCATACTTTTTTCTGCTGCTTTTTTGCTGTACAGGCTGTACTGTTTGATTTCCAGCGAGCGCACAGCTTTAAGAAGAGCTGCTTCAAAACTGTTTCCTATGGCCATAACTTCACCTGTTGCCATCATTTTTGTTCCAAGGCTTCTTTTTGCTTTGAAGAACTTGTCAAACGGCCACTTTGGAATTTTGAGAACAACATAGTCAAGCGTCGGTTCAAAGGCTGCGTATGTCTTTCCTGTAACTGCGTTTACAATTTCATCAAGGTTGTATCCCAGGGCAATTTTAGTTGCAACTTTTGCTATGGGGTATCCTGTGGCCTTTGAAGCAAGTGCCGAAGAACGGCTAACCCTTGGGTTTATTTCTATTACTGCATATTCAAAGCTGTTTGGGTTAAGCGCAAGCTGGACGTTGCATCCTCCCTCAATTCCTATGGCATCTATTATTCTGATTGAAGCAGTACGAAGCATCTGGTATTCAACATCAGAAAGAGTCTGTGAAGGAGCCACAACTATGCTGTCTCCTGTGTGAACTCCCACAGGGTCGAAGTTTTCCATGTTGCAGATTGTTATGCATGTTCCGTTTTTATCGCGCATAACTTCATATTCTATTTCTTTCCATCCCTTGATACTTTTTTCGATGAGAACCTGTCCGTTCATGGAAAGCTGAAGACCTGCAGATAAAATTTCTGTCATTTCTTCCTCATTGTTTGCAATTCCTCCTCCTGTTCCTCCAAGAGTGTAGGCAGGTCTTACGATTATTGGATATCCTATTCTTAAGGCAACCTTTTTGCCTGTTTCAAGATCCGTTACAATTTCAGAGTCAACTATGGGCTCGCCGATCTTGTTCATCATTTCCTTGAAAAGCTCTCTGTCTTCACCGTACTTGATTGACTGAACGCTTGTTCCTATTACTCTCACATTGTATTTGTCAAGTATTCCCTTGTCGTATAATTCAACTGTAAGGTTAAGTCCAGTCTGTCCTCCCATTCCAGCAATGACGCTGTCAGGTCTTTCCTTTGCAATTATTTTTTCAACATATTCCACTGTAAGCGGTTCTATATAAACCTTGTCGGCTATTTCGGCATCAGTCATGATTGTTGCTGGATTTGAATTCACGAGAACAGTTTCTATTCCTTCTTCTCTGAGTGCTCTGCAGGCCTGTGTTCCTGAATAGTCAAATTCTGCTGCCTGACCGATTATAATAGGTCCAGAGCCTATAACCAGTACTTTTTTTATGCTTTTATCTAAACCCATATTTGTTCTCCTTTATATATTTTTATGAAGTCATCAAAAATTATGTTTGAGTCGTGAGGACCGGGGCATGCTTCCGGATGATACTGAACGCCCATTACCGGAAGTGTCTTGTGTCTTACACCCTCAACAGTTCCGTCGTTTATGTTAACATGTGTTATTTCAAGTTCATCGGGAAGAGAAGCTCTCTTGACCATGTAACCGTGGTTTTGAGATGTTATGGTCACTTTTCCTGTCATGAGGTTCTTGACAGGATGGTTGCAGCCCCTGTGGCCGAATTTCATTTTTTCTGTTTCGGCTCCCATGGCAAGAGCTATAATCTGAACACCAAGGCATATACCCGTTACAGGTATAACTCCTATGAGAGATTTCACTGTCTCAATTACATCAGGCAGATCCGTCGGGTCTCCCGGTCCGTTTGAAAGGAATATTCCGTCAAAATTATACTTCATTATTTCTTCTTTTGATGTGTTTGCCGGAAAAATTGTAAGCTTGCAGCCTTTGTTCACAAATGAGTTTAATATGTTTGTCTTTATTCCGCAGTCTAAAACTCCTATGTGAAGAGGTCCTTCTCCCATTGTCTTGATTTCCTTTGGAGTTACCTTGTCAACAGCATCGGTGTTTGAGAAAGAATCGAACTTTTCCTGAATTTCTGCTTCGCTTAAGTCCTTGGTAGTTATTATTCCTTTCATGGTGCCGGCATTTCTTAATATTTTGGTAAGCTCTCTTGTGTCAATTCCTTCAATGGCCATTATATTATTTTGTTTGAGATATACATCAAGGTCAATTTCACATCTGAAATTATTTGGAACCTTGCATGCTTCCCTTACAATGAAACCTTTGACCTTCGGTGCTGAAGACTGAGAATCATCAAGATTTGTTCCATAATTTCCTATTAATGGATATGTCATGGTCACTATTTGACCGTAATAAGACGGATCTGTTAAAATTTCCTGATAGCCTGTCATTCCGGTATTAAAAACTACTTCCCCCACTGTCTCGGATATTTTGCCGAAACATACGCCTTCAAATACAGTTTTGTTTTCCAGTATTAACTTTCCTTTCATATTTTCCTCCAACATTATATATTTATTAAAAACTTGTATATGCAAAAAAATAGCTGCTTCACAAATTAAAAGTGAAAACAGCTATCCATAATATCTAAATAGTTCGTTATATATATTAAGTTCTTCTTGTGGTTTAACTTGTTTTTTTTATAGTTCATTTTTGCACCTCTGTTTTTTTATCTATAAAAAAATATCACAAGTCAGCATCTTTGTCAATATGTATTTTTAAAATATTTTAAGAATATTTTTAAATTAATAAAAAAATAAAAAAAATC
>NZ_JAJUJR010000171.1 GCF_029265225.1 Sedimentibacter sp. | reverse complement strand
GTAGTTTTTCTAGTAGTAATTATTTGAACAATCTTCTAAAATATTAAAACAAAAACTTCAAAATATATGAAGCATATGATATAATTCTTAAAAAATGTAACGTTTGACTTAATGCTATGCAGGCTAATAATATGAATTACCGTTACATTAACGCATGGCAGCATTTCAAAAATATATGGGGGACTGTCCTATGGAAATAACAATGGAATTGAGAAAATTTGTTGCGCCTGAGATTATTACCGGTATTGATGCAAGGATGATGATTGGAAGATATATTATGCATTTTGCAGCAAAGAAACCAATGGTTGTGACTAACATGGATTTGCTTTCTCTGCCGTGGTTTGCAGATATCATGGATGAAATTAAAAGCTATGTGCACGATTACTGCCTGTTCAATCAGGTAACATCAAATCCAAGGGATTATGAAGTCATGCAGGGAGCTGATAAATTCATTTCGGAAAAGTGTGATTTGATTATTGCCATTGGAGGAGGCAGTGCCATTGACTGCGCAAAGGGAATAAGCATTGTATCAACAAACGGCGGAAATATTCTTGACTATGAAGGAGTTGATGAAATCAATCTCCCGGGGCCTCCTATTATTTGCATACCCACGACTGCAGGCGCATCAGCGGATGTTTCGCAGTTTGCCATTATTTGTGATACTCTTAATATGGTGAAGAAGACAATTATCAGCAAAAAGGTAGTACCAGACCTTGCACTGCTTGATGCTGTTCCGCTCATGACTCTTGATCCTTATCTGACAGCATGTACCGGAATGGATGCCTTGACTCATGCCATCGAAGCTTATGTTTCAAATGCACATTCGCATCTTGCAAATGTACATGCCCTGGAAGCAATACGCATGATAGGCGAAAATATTGAAGAATCAGTGAAGACAGAAAGAAGCGTCCATACAATGTTCAAGATGATGCTTGGATCTCTTCAGGCAGGGCTTGCCTTTTCAAATGCGAGCCTCGGACTGGTGCATGCAATGGCCCACAGCATGGGAGGACTTCTTGACCTTCCTCACGGTGAATGCAACAGTGTCCTGCTTGAACATGTTATTGACCTGAATTTTGATTCCGTGCCACAGCGTTATGCAGACATTGCAGAAAAGCTGAACCTGGATACCAGGTATAAAAATAATGATGAAATAAAAGAAAGACTGATCGAAAAGATCAGAACATTGAGAACCAGACTAAAAATCAAAGGCTTTGAAGAAGTTGAAGGATTAGATGATGTTATTTTAGACAAGCTGTCAGAAGAAGCAATGGATGACCCATGCATCATTACAAATCCCAAAATTGTCACTATGGAAGAAATAAGGACAATTTTTGAAAAGGTGCTTAGGAACAAAAAGCATGATAATGAAGTATAGTTTTATGTGTTAATTACTAGGGGATATAAGAAAGATATAACGGTGGTGATTGTTTTTATGGAAGAAGTATATGGTAAAAAGAATAAAAAAAATTTCAGCAGGGACTCTATTATTGGATTAGGGGAAGATTCATTTCGTAAAAATTATTACCCTGAACTTCAGGATAAAATACATGACCTGGAAAAAATCAATGCCCGCAACAAGGCAATCATTTCAACAATTCCTGACATACTGCTTGTCAGTGACCTTGATGGAAACATCAGTCCATTTACAGCAGACTCAAGGACAGAAGATGAAATTAAAAAGCAGTTTCTATGCAATCATGAAATCATGGAAACTCTAAGCCTTGCAGCACGTCAGGTGCAGCTAAGCAACTCTTTTTATATAGAGGAAATGAAGATGGAAATCGATGAACAGATTTTCTATTTTGAAGCCCGCTTCCATCAGTCTGAAAGCAATGAAATCCTCATAATGCTGCGGAACATGACAGAGCGTATCATCATGGAGCACAGGCTGAGGGACCTTGTTGAGAGAGATAATCTTACCAATCTTTATAACCGCAGGTGTTTTGAAGAGACCATGAATAAGTACAATGGAAAGGAAGCTGAAAAAATAACTGCTATTTCCATTGATTTAAACGGATTAAAGTTTATTAACGATACCCTGGGACATATTGCAGGCGACAGAATAATTATTGACTGTGCAAAGATCATTAGGGAAGTATTTGGAGATTATGGACATATCTCCCGTATTGGCGGAGATGAATTCGGAGTCATACTTGAAAGAGTTGAGGAAGAACAGGTGGAAAGACTGCTGAATGCTCTTTCCATAAGAGTTGAGCAGTATAACCTTACAGTACCAAACGGAAACATGTCAGTAGCATATGGATATTCGCACCATACAACGGGATTAGTCAATATGGAATACCTGTTTCAGGTTGCCGATAACAACATGTATCAAAATAAGCTTCTTAAGAAGGAAAGCACAAGGGGAACATTTGTAAAAACCCTCATGAAAGCCCTTGAGGCGAAGGATTATGTTTCTGAAGGCCACGTGGTGCGAATGGAAAAACTTGCAGCGCTCATAGGAGAGGCATTATTTCTGCATCAGGACCAAATGGACCGCCTGGTTTTGCTGACTAAGTTTCACGACATAGGAAAAATAGGAATTCCTGACAGCATATTAAAGAAACCGGCAAAATTGACAGAAGATGAATGGAAGGTAATGAAGACCCATACATCAATAGGCGAAAGAATTGCATTGGAATCAATGGAGATAAAGGATATCGCTCCGCTTATACTTCATCATCACGAAAAATGGGACGGTACAGGCTATCCATCAGGTCTTGCCAAAGAAGATATTCCAATTGAGTGCCGAATTCTTGCTGTTGTTGACAGCTTTGACGCCATGACCAACGACAGACCTTATCATAAGGCAATGCATGAAACTGAAGCAGCCAAGGAAATTTTAGCATGCAGCGGAACATTTTATGATCCAAAGCTTGTTGATATATTTTACGGTATCGTTAAGGAATTAAACCTTATTTAAAGCAGCGGCATTAATACAAAAAATCAGGAAATCAAAGTTGGATTTGATTAAATTTCTGCATGATGTTATAATAAAGAAACAACATTTGTTCAACGAGCCATATTACATTGGAATGTCATTAAACTGAGGAGAATCATGGAAGATAAAGATTTTGAAGAAAATTATAAAATAATTAAAGCATTGTCAGACGTAAACAGAATGATGATAATACATACTCTTACCAGCGGCGAAAAGTGCGCATGCAAGATATTGGCGGATTTTAACATTAAACAGCCTACATTGTCACATCACATGAAAATATTGACTGAATGCGGACTTGTGTCTTCCAGAAAAGAAGGAAAATGGATGCATTATTGTTTGAATGTGGAAAAAATTGAACAGTTTCAGAAGTTTATGACAGATTTGACATCAATTAAATAATGTTCATATAAAAAGAAGAGGCATGTATTAATGCAAGCCTCTTCTTTTGAATTTTTTGAATGCAATTATGTTATTTTGTTTTTTCAAGAATTTTTTCGATGTCCTGAGGTTTCAAAACTTTTCCGTAGGATACAACTTTTTCATCAATAACCAGTGCTGGTGTCTGCATAACACCGTATGACACAATGTCTTTCATCGCTTCAACTTTAATGACTTCCGCTTCAATTCCTGTAGTTTTTAATGCAGCTTCTGTGTTTTCCTTCAAAGCTACGCAATTTTTGCAGCCTGAGCCTAAAATTTTAATTATCATATCAATTCTCCCATTTTATTATAAAATTTATACAAATAAATACCCGAAGGCATTAAAAGCATATCCGATAATTATTATACCTGCTGTAACCAATCCAAAGAAAGTGCCTAAAAGTCTTGGCTTGACAACTTGCTTCAGCATTATCATTGAAGGCAGTGACAATGCCGTAACACCCATCATGAATGACAGAGCCGTTCCAAGTCCCACACCTTTTGCAACCAGAGCTTCAGCAATTGGCAGCGTTCCAAATATATCAGCATACATGGGTACACCTACCAATGTTGCTATGAGCACTGAGTACCATTTGTCCTGGCCCAGTATTGCACTTATAACAGATTCCGGAATCCAGTTGTGTATTGCGGCACCAATTCCAACGCCTATCAAGATATACATCCATACTTTTTTGATTATTGATAGAACCTGTTCTTTCCCAAAAGCTATTCTGTCCTTAACGGTCAATTCTTCCTGTTCGATGTCTACGGACTTGTTGCCGTATACAAAAGGTTCAACATATTCTTCAAGATGCAGCTTGCTGATTATTGTTCCGCCCAGGACTGCAAGCACAAGGCCGACAACAACGTAAGCAATGGCAATTTTCCAGTTAAAGATGCTTGCAAGCAATAAAACCGATGCCAGATCAACAAGAGGTGATGATATTAAAAATGAAAATGTTACACCTAAAGGAAGCCCTGCACTTGTAAATCCAATGAACAACGGGATAGAAGAACATGAACAAAACGGTGTTACTGTGCCTAGCAAGGCTCCTAAGATGTTGCCTGATATTCCATTGAATCTTCCTAATATTTTTTTAGTTCTTTCAGGAGGAAAGTAGCTTTGTATATATGAAATTGCAAATATCAAAAATGAAAGCAATATGAATATTTTAATAACATCATATATAAAAAAATGAATGCTTCCGCCTATTCTATCCTGTACACTCAGTCCAAAAACATTTTCTACCAAAAGCTTTATTAGATTGGAAAGCCACTCCATTTTAAGTAATTGGTTGTTCAACCATTGAAATATAAACATTAGTTCTCCTTTGATATGGTATTATGATATAGTGCTCATGTTGCCGTCTATGGTATCAATGAACTTTCTCAAATCTTCTAGAGATTTTTTGTCAATGGAATATAAGGTCTTGCTTCCATCTTTTCGACTTCTTACTAAACCGCATTCACATAAAGTTTTCATATGATAAGACAATGTGGGTTGAGTAATGTTAAACTCTTCTAAAATGTTACATGCACAAAGTTCATTGTGAGAAATCATTTCGAATATTTTTATTCTTGTTTCATCTGAAAGAGCTTTCATGGACAATGCATAATTTTTATAATCGTTTTTCAAATTTAACACCTCTTTAAATTTTGCTTACTCATAGACGTTTATCTATATATGCATTATATTCGACATATAGATAATTGTCAATATACTTTAAAAAATATTTTAATATTTTCTATTGTTACAGAACAAGCCAAATTATTATACTAGCATAATAAATATATTGACACATATCTATGTATAAACTATAATACTATATATTGATGATTGTCAATATTTTATATAAAGATAAGTTAAATTTT
>NZ_JAJUJR010000472.1 GCF_029265225.1 Sedimentibacter sp. | reverse complement strand
GCCGGATACTATCATTGATAATCTGTTGTCTGAAAGCGATTCCGACGACCCTAAAAACATGCTCAGAACTCAGATTTTCAGACTGAGAAAGATAATCAAGATGTTGGTGCCTGACGGCATTGATGCTGAAGAATACATAACCATCAATTTCACCTACGGCTATTATTGTCTTGAAATAGGAGAAGATACAATAGTTGACATTGATGAGTTTGAAAAGCTTATACATAAGGGCGATGCAGAACGAAGTTCTGACACAAACAGCGCAATCGAACTTTACGAAGAAGCCATAAGCCTGTATAAAGGACTGTATTTGTCTGACAATGCATACGAAGTATGGCTGGTTCCCACAAGAAATTATTATCAAAGGCTGTATTTAAAAACTTTGTACAAGCTGTTTGAACTTTTGAAGGAAAAAGGTGAAAGCGAAAAAATAATCGCACTGTGTGAAAAAGCTCTTCTTTCTGAACCCTATGAAGAGGAAATCCATATATGCCTGATGGAAGCAATGCTTAAGCTTGGACAACCAAAGGCTGCAATGAATCATTATGAATATGCATTGAACCTGCTGGAAAGGGAAATGGATGCCAAACCTTCGAACAGGTTTATGGAATTGCAGAAAAAAATACATAACAATTCTCACAGAAACTCAGATGTTGATTTGACTTCCATAAAGCTACAGCTTGAAGACAGTGCAGAAAATGGTGCTATGCATTGCAATTTTGAATATTTTAAGTTTCTGTTCAATTTACAGAAAAGAAAATCAATAAGAAACAACGAATATGATTATCTCTGCATCATAAACTTCAACATAAGAGGTATGCACAACCATGATTCACTGGCAAGTATTTCAAGAGAATGGGCAATGCTTCTGAAGACAACCCTGAGAAAGGGAGATGTGTTTACATTCTGGAATGACAGTCAGATACTCATAATGCTCCATGACGTACGGGGAGACGGAGTGAGTGTGATTGAAAACAGAATTGCAAACAATATGAAAAATTATATGAAAATAAATGAAAATGAAATGAATATGATTTTTCAGCCGCTGGTGTCTGAAAATACTTTGATATAAAACAGTCTCTTTTGGAGGCTGTTTTTTTCGTGAAATTAAAATGTAATTGAAATGAAATTGAAATTTAACTGACATATAATCAAGATGTAATAGAACAATTTTATAATATTGTTAAGTAAGCATAATATTTCACTTAATCAATAAATTTTTTATCATATTGGACAAACAAAACAGATATTTTGTAACATAGAGTAAAGTGATAGATTATATAAATGTTCATGATAATAAACACAATAAAGTATAAGTGAAATTTATGATTAAACTTCTTGTTTTGTGGTATCAATAATATAACAATATTTAACAACCTCATTATAATTTAATATTGGCAAACCTACTGAAAGGTAGGGACGCAAAGCTTCGAAGTCTAAGGCATATTATGTTATGACAGTTCAGCTG
>NZ_JAJUJR010000152.1 GCF_029265225.1 Sedimentibacter sp. | reverse complement strand
TCCGGATACTGCATCAGCTTTGCGCACTGGCAGTATCTGTTGCTGTGTTTGCCAGAAGAAAGAAGAAAATGTCCTTCCAGAAGTGCTTCGCATTCCTTTAATATTTCTACCACATTTATACTCATTGCATCCTCCATGATTTTTTCAGTACTACTATTTTAAATTAATTTCTTCTTGTAATTCTTTACTCTTCACTCTTAATTCTTAATTAAATAATCCCTCTTATTTCATCCAGGGATTTAATTCCTTCTTTGTCCATGTATTCTGACAAATTATTAATTATGTCAACTGCAGTGTCAGGCTTGATAAAGTTGCCAGTACCTATTTGAACCAGTGTGGCTCCTGCCATTATGAACTCAATCACATCATCGGCACTCATTATGCCCCCGAGCCCGCAAACAGGAATCTTTACTGATTTTGCAGCGTCTCTGACCATTCGAAGAGCTATGGGTTTTACACATGGGCCTGAAAGTCCAGCATAAATATTGTCAAATACAGCCCTGCGCTTTTTAATGTCTATGGCAAGAGCCTGCAGGGTGTTGATGAGCGATATTCCGTCTGCACCTGCGGCTTCACAGGCTATGGCCATTTCTGATATATTTTCTGCATTTGGCGACAGTTTAACCATGAGTGGCTTTTTGCATATTTTTCTAAGCTTGGACACAATGTCATATGCCACTGATGATTTTATTCCAAATGCCATACCGCCGCTTTTTACGTTTGGACATGAAATGTTAAGCTCAATCAAATCAACATCCGTTTCATTTAACTTATATATGCCTTCATAATAATCTTCATCACAATGTCCTCCAAGATTTGCAGCGATTATTGTGTTGTAGCTTTTCATTCTTGGTAGTTCATGCTTAATGAAACTGTCAACCCCTGGATTTTGGAGCCCAATGCTGTTCATTAGACCCATGGGAGTTTCCCACAATCTGATTCCTGTGTTACCGCTTCTGCCGTTAAGTGTCAGACCCTTGCTGCAAATTCCTCCAAGAATTGATACGTCATATATTTCGGAAAATTCTTCTCCAAAACCATATGTCCCGGATGCAGTTAAAACCGGATTTTTAAATTCCAATCCCATAGCATTGATTTTTAAATTTGCCATCATTCACCTCTATATCAATTCTTCGCTAGAAAATACAGGACCGTCTTTGCATGCGCGCTTGTTGCCGCTTTTGGTCTCAACCGTGCAGCCCAGGCATACTCCCATGCCGCATGCCATTCTTCTTTCAAGAGACACATAACATTTTACATTATTTTCCAAGCAGTTCTTCACTATTTTATTCATCATTATTTCTGGTCCGCAAGTCATTACAGTTTCATATTCCTTATAACTGATGAAGTCTGTGACAAATCCTTTTTCACCGTCACTGCCATCTTCTGTAACAACAATTGTCTTATCAGCATACTTCCTGAATTCTTCAACGAGATACACATTTTCTGAATCCTTGAAACCCAAATAGACATCTGCCTTTTTACCAAGTGCCTTAACAAGGTACAAAAGCGGTGCTATTCCTATTCCGCCTCCTACCACTGCTGTTTTACCGTCTAGACTGTCAATTGCAAATCCATTTCCCAGCGGACCGAAAAGCTGGAGTTCATCATCTTCCCTCAATGTACTGATTTTAGTCGTACCCTTCCCTTCCGTCCTGTAAAGAAATGTGACCGTATTATCACATGAATCGTTCACGCTTATGGGACGTGGAAGAAGGAATGAATTATCAAGGGTTTTAAGCATAAAAAATTGTCCTGGCTTTATATCCCCTGTAAATTCGCAAGTAAGTCTGTGTATTCTATTTGATATTTTTATATTTTCTCTGATCCTGCTTTTTACAACCTTCATTGTACCTCCTAAATGTGAGCTCTTATGTCGTCTCTCATCCTTATTACTTCTCTTTGGGCACACATTGCAAAATCATGTTCCCCATTTTCTTCATTTTTATATGCCAGCAGTATTCCCCTTGATGAATTAACAACAGCACCGTTTCCGTCAATAAGATATGTTGATATGTCTTCAGCTTTTCCTCCCTGTGCTCCATAACCAGGTATAAGCAGAAAGACTGATTTCATCTTGTTTCTAAGCGCTAAGCCTTCTTCATTGTTTGTTGCACCCACAACAGCTCCTATTGAGCTGAAGCCGCATTTTCCCACATTTTCCTCAGCCAGAGATTGTATTCTTTCTCCAACAGTTTCATAAAGAGGAACATTGTTTTCATCTCTGATATACTGGAAATCTCTTGCCCCCTTGTTTGATGTTCTAACAAGTGCAAATATTCCCTTATCATTTTCCTTGACGTATTTTAAGAATGGTTCTAGGCTGTCATTAATTCCCATATATGCATTAAGTGTTACAAAATCTGCTTCGAAATCCCCGGTAAAATGACCTGCTGCGTACATTTCAGCAGTCTTGGATATATCTCCTCTTTTAATGTCAGCAATGGATATCATTCCTTTTTGTTTTATATACTTCAAGGTATCAGAGTAAACTTTCATACCCTCTAGTCCGAGAGCTTCATAATATGCTATCTGTACCTTGTAGCATGCAACAAACTCATAAGTTGCGTCTATTATTTCCTTGTTGAAATTATATATTGCTTCTGCTGTACTGTCAAATTTATCAGCAAAACTTTTGGGCAAATAGCTGTAGTCAGTATCCAGGCCTACACAAACATGACCCTTTTCCTCTACCTGTTTATATAATTTGTCTACAATCATTTCATACCTCCATTTAATTCAACATATGATTATAGCTGATGATATTTCATCAGCTATATATATTAATTCTGTTCGTAAGCTGTGTCACAGTATACGCAGCGATATATTTTCTTTTCCTTATCAGTGAGCTTGAATTTATGAACTATTTCCTGTTCAATTGATGTAATGCATCTTGGGTTCTTGCATTTAACAACATTTTCAATGACAGCAGGCAATTCCAGCTTAATTTTTCTGATTATTTCTCCGTTATCTATTACATTAACAGTAATGTTAGGGTCAATGAAGCCAAGTACATCAAGATCCAGATTTATTTTGTCCTCTATCTTGATTATATCCTTTTTTCCCATTTTTTTGCTTTTTGCATTTTTGATTATTGCAACGCTGCAGTCCATTTTGTCAAGATTTAAATACTTGTATATCTGCATTGCCTTGCCTGCCTGAATGTGATCAATTACCAATCCTTTGTTTACGCTGTCTATATTCAACATTATTTTTCCACCCCCAATAATTCCATTATTAACGCCATTCTCACGTACATTCCGAACTTGGCTTGTTTGAAGTAAGCTGCTCTCGGATCAGAGTCAATTTCTGTTGAAATTTCATTGACCCTTGGAAGAGGATGCAATACTATCATATCGCTTTTTGCACTATTCATTTTTTCAGCATCTAAAATATAGCTGTCTTTCAGTCTTATATAATCAGCTTCGTTGAAAAATCTTTCTTTCTGTACTCTTGTCATGTAAAGAACATCCAGTTCATCCATAACATTTTCAAGTCTTTCAACTTCTTTAAACTCTATTTTGTTTTTAACAAGTATTTCTTCTCTTATATAATCGGGAATTCTTAATTCTTCAGGTGATATCAGAACAAATTTTATATTTTCATATCTTGATAGTGCCTTTATCAATGAATGAACGGTTCTTCCGAATTTTAAATCGCCACATAATCCTATGGTAAAGTTGTTCAGTCTTCCTTTTAATGTCCTTATTGTCAATAAGTCTGTCAATGTCTGTGTTGGATGCTGGTGTCCTCCGTCTCCGCCATTTATAACAGGCATATCTGTGCTCATTGCTGCAACCATAGGAGCACCTTCCTTAGGATGTCTCATTGCTGCAATATCTGCATAACATGCAATTGTTCTTATTGTATCAGCAACACTTTCTCCTTTTGCTGCTGAGCTGGAATCTGCTGAAGAAAATCCCATAACGCTGCCACCAAGTCTGAGCATTGCTGCTTCAAAACTCAATCTTGTTCTTGTGCTTGGTTCATAAAATAATGTTGCCAGCACCTTTCCTTTGCATACATCTGCATATGCTGCCGGATTCTCGATGATTTTTCCTGCCAGATTCAACAGTTCATCCAGTTCCTCCAGTGATAGATCCATTGGTTCAATTAAACTTCTGCCTTTTAACATATTTCCTCCTTATTAGCCTCTCCGGACTACTTTAAAGTTGTATAAAAAAGTTGCTCCGCAACTCCGCTATGGGGACCTATGTCCCCCTTCGGCGTTAAAACGCATACGCGTTTTAGACTCCGCACCCCCCTTGACGGCAAGGACGTCCCGTCCTTTGAAATCCTCCTTTTATATAATTGGAAAGATACCTTTCCTATTATATAAAAAAAGCCTTCCATGCACAGCAAGGAAGACTTAACTCTCTAAGATAATTTTTCCTTCCCAGCCTCTCTGTGCCAGATTAAAGGTATTTACTTTTTACTTATATTATTACATTTCAAACAGTATGTCAACAAATATTTATTATTATTCTTATTTTTTATTCATCATTCTTTGGAAGATCTTCTTGTGGCTGAACCTGGCTTACAATTTTAGTAATTCTTCTTTCCACTTCACTTCTTGGAAGCCACACCTGTCTTTCACAAGTTGTGCACTTTATTCTGAAATCAGCTCCAACTCTAAGAATCTCCCAATCATATCCTCCGCAGGGATGTTTCTTTTTAAGTTTTACAACGTCTCCCACATTTAATTGCATTGGCATAATATTCTCCTTTATATCATAACAGTATTGTCGGATTCAGATATCAAATCAACAATATCATACATATTTGATACGGAACCAACCTCTAAATCATTTGTAATTTCAAAGAAATTCAAACATGTTCCACATGAAACAATTTTAACTCCGCCCTCTTCAAGCTTCTTTAAGTCATCCAGGGAATCAGATCCTTTTGCAGTAAGCCTTACTCCTGAATTTAAAAACACCATGAAATCCGGATATGGTTCCTTCTCAGAAACAGTATATATGAAACTTTTCATCAGTATTCTGCCTAAATCATCTGATCCCTTGCCCAGTTTGTCTGAGCCGAAAACGAACCCTCTGTTAAGTGTCCTGGCTTCTTTATGATCTTCAGAAGCTTCAGCTATTATTACTTCGCACTCCTTGCATTCTTCCTTGTTCAGGTAAATATAAATTCCGTCATTTTTATCTTCAGTCCTTGTATTGAAATTGAGCTTGGCTCCAAACTTCAATACATTTGACTTTGCTGTTTCATTGTCTACAATTACCGTAAGTTCATATTCGCCTGCATCAGCTTCCTTTTTTGTCATAATAACAGGCTGTGGGCATAGTTTGCCCCTTGCGTCTACTACTTTCATTTTTACTTTCCTCCTAGTTGTTGTAAAATCCTTTATAGGATAAATAATTCAATAATATGTTGTTATCATAGAATATTTTGCTTGATTCAGAGTTTAAAACTCCCTGAGACAAGGAGCTGTCCTGCATAAAACTGATTATTGGAGAGCCCAGTGCAAATACAAGGTATAATATTACAGCGCTCTTTAAAATACCGGTTGCTCCTCCAAACAGTCTGTTTGTAAGATTCAGCAATGGAAGCTTGAAAATTACATTTATAAAATTTGATAAAATAACCAGCGCCACATATATGATCAGGAATGTCAGCACAAAACTTATTGACCTTATTGCTATAAGGCTTATATTGTCCACAAATAATGAAAATGTGTCACCCTGTGTCACTGATTCTGAATTCAATAT
>NZ_JAJUJR010000047.1 GCF_029265225.1 Sedimentibacter sp. | reverse complement strand
TGAAAATATTGTGAATTCATCGCCGGTCATTTCCTTTAAATGATCAACAAATTCTGTGTTGGCAAGATCATAGGATGTATAGACAGTACCTATGACTGCGCCGTTGTTGAATATTGGACTTGAAGCATTTACTGCATACACAGAATTTTCATCTTTTCCTATGTTGTTTGATATGTCACCTGCTAATGCCTTCCTTACTGTTTCCCTGCCTGAGATGTTGCTGCCGACTTTATCGTCTTCACTTGTGCTTGACAAAACTGTGCCTGTTGCATCTGTCACTACAATGTTATCAATATCAAGTGCTTCGCCCAGATATTTGATTTCATTGAGAATGTCTTCATGGCTGCTGGTGCCCAATGATTCAATGATCGTCTGATCCATTGAAACAGTCTTTGCTGAAATTTCTAGCGTGTTGCCCAGGTTTTCCATTTCTTCCATCATAAAATCCGCAGATGTGACAGCCTGCTGCGTAGAAAGTCTTGTAATGAGCGAATTCATTGGAAGTAAGGAAGCTGCGGCTGTTACAATGACAGCAGTGGCAACGCAAATCCCTAGTATCTTGAGAATTCTTGCACTTAAGTTTCTTGACCTGCTTGACTTGTTTGTTTTTTTGATTAGTAGTTTTCTTTTCATTTTGTGCTCCCCTAGTTTGTGCGTGATGTATTATCTTTATTATCGAAGTATTTTTTAGAAAGTTTAGGGCTAAAATTCATTATTTTGACATTTTTCGACATTGTTATAAAATAAAAACCCCATAAGTTATATCATGGGGTTTTTGTCAAACTTTTTTCAATATTTTTATCACTTCTGAAATGTAAAGCTTGTGATAATCTTTGTTGGGATACCATTTTTCTTCATGTTCTTTTTCTATGAAAAATTCAGGCTTAAAGTCCTGGGCGTAAAGCTTTTTGCATACAATCACAACACTTGCTTCTTCAAATGAAGGGGTGCTGTCCACGTGCATCAATGTGAGTCCCGATTTCTTGATTTTGTCTTCTTCTCTGCCTGATATGCTTCCCAGGTATGACAGCTGTTTCTTAAAGCCGGGATCGAAAAATGAAAGAGAAAATGTTTCGGAATTCTCAATGAATTCCTTTGTGTATCGCTGAGGTCTTACAACCGTGTAGGCAACATTTTTGCCCCACATGACTCCAAGACCTCCCCAGGATGCTGTCATTGTGTTTGCCTTGCCGTCTTTTTCGGCAGTTATAAGCATCCAGTCATGTCCTATGAGTTCAAAGGGACTTATGTTCAGTTCTTCAGTCTTAATTTCAATAAAATTGCTCAAATTTTCATTCCTTTCTTTGTGTAATTAAATAAGTATATCAAAAAAATAAAATATGTCAACCAGCTTAAAGTTTGCTTACATATCTTTCCAGAACATAAATATCTGTATACCTTAGTTTTATGCTTGCATTTGTCGAATTATTATTTAGAGGTATATTATGAGAGAAATCGATAAGAAGGCAATAGAAGCTAAGGAAAATAAAAAACACATAGAGGCGTTTCTTAAGGAATATGAATTCTTTATTTTGAAAGCAGCATACAAGGCAACGGGCAAGTACATAACAAAAAGCGACGACCAATGGTCTGTTTCGCTTTCAGCTTTTAACGAAGCAGTCAATGCCTACTCTTATGAAAAAGGATCTTTTTTATCTTTTTCAGAAATCGTAATAAAAAGAAGGCTGTATGACTACATAAAGAAACAATCCAGGCATTTTTGCGAAGTTTCTGTGAATCCATATGTGTTTGAAAGCGACGGGGAAGAGGAAGATGTTTATTTGATGCAGGAAGTTATGGGAAAGGTTGCCGTAAAGGAAAACAACGAAGCAAGAATGGAAATAGAAGCTTTGTCCGGAATAATAAAAGAATACGGATTTTCTTTTTTTGATTTGGCAGACGTTTCTCCCAAGGCGAAAAAAACAAAGACAGTATGTGCAAAAGCTATTGCTCATATAATGCAGAACTCAATTTTGCTGAATGAAATGAGGCGGTCGAAGCTTCTTCCATTAAAAACCATAGAAAATAATTTGAAGCTACCCAGAAAATTATTGGAGAGGCACAGAAAATACATAATAGCCGGGGCGGAGATAATGTCCGGAGATTATCCCGTACTTCAGGAATATTTGAAATTTGTCAGGGAGGAATTGAAGTGAAAGGTATTGTCATAGATATAAATAGTGATGAAGCAGCTGTCCTGTCTGACAATGGAGCAGTTGAGAGAATAAAAAACAAAAATTATGAGACAGGACAGGTGGTCAAAATGAAAGAGAACAAAATGAATTTTATAAAAAAAGCAGGAAGCATAGCAGCTGTATTGGCTGTTACTGCAGCAGGAAGTTTTGCATATGCGGCTCCGGCAACTTATGTGAGTCTGGATGTGAATCCTTCTATTGAATACACTGTTAACACTTTTGGGAGAGTTCTTTCAGTTAAGGCAGTAAATGATGACGGAGAAGTAATTACTTCAGAACTGGATGTTAAAAATGTAAACATATCAAAGGCTGTTAAAGTTACCATAGACAAATTGAGAGAAAACGGCTATATCACTGACGATGAAGATGCAGGAATTGTCATAACAATTTCAGCTTCAAACAATGAAAAAGCCGAAGAATTAGCAGATGAGCTTGAAGAAGAAACACAGGAATATGTGGAAGAAATTGGGGAAACTGCAGAAGTGGAAGCTGAAGCAGTTGGAAAAGAAAGAGTTGAAGAAGCAAGAACTCTTGGCGTTACTCCTGGAAAACTGAACCTGGTGCAAAAATTGGTTGAAAGTGCTGAAGGTGTAGAAGGCGCTGAAGAAATAGACATGGAAGAATGGCTTGACAAGTCAGTAAAGGAAATCAACAAGGCAATCAAGGAAAACAGAAAACAGCTTAAGGCTGCTTCAGCAGAAGTTGAAGATGAAACAGATGAAGAAACTGTAGATACAGCTGAAGAAGATGAAACAGATGACGAAGCTGAAGAAGCAAAAGTAAAAAACAATAAGGCAAATGATAAAAGCAAACTCAACAAGACAGAAAAAAACAACAAGACTGATGATATAGAAGATGTTGAAGATTTAGAAGTTGAAGATGACGAAGAATCAGAAGAATCAGAAGAAGCTGAAGATGAAAATGAAGATGAAATTGAAGAAGCTGCTCCGTCAAACAACTCAAACAACAATAAAAAAAATAAAAATAATTAAGATTAGCTCTCCAAAGCAAAACAGACCTATGAAAGGTCTGTTTTGTTTTTTGAATATATTAGTAAAAAGAGATTCCTTGTGGTATAATATTACAAATAATAATTGAAAGGTAAAATTAATGAATTTTAAAGAACTAGGAATAAGCGAAAACATTTTAGATGTTTTGAAATCTTCGGGAATTACTCATCCAACACCTATTCAGGAACAGTGCATCAGTTTGATTAAGGGCGGAAAGGATGTAATTGGAGAGGCCCAGACGGGAACGGGAAAGACACTTGCCTTTTTACTTCCGATTTTTGAAAACATATCAGATGAATCAGACTTCGTTCAGTGCCTCATCATCACCCCCACAAGGGAGCTGGCCATTCAAATTACGGATGAGGCAATGAAACTTAAAAAAGCAAAGGACATAAATATTCTGGCTGCTTACGGCGGCAAGGACATAGACGCACAGATAAGAAAGCTGAAGGGTGCCGTCCACATGGTGATAGCAACTCCCGGCAGGCTTTTGGACCATTTGTCAAGGCGTACTGTTGACCTCAAAAAGTTAAAAACACTGGTAATAGATGAAGCTGACCAGATGCTTCTCATGGGGTTTAAAAACGAGGTTGATGAAATTATAGGTGAAACATCTAAATCAAGGCAGACTCTTTGTTTTTCTGCAACTATAGATTCTCAGGTTAAAAAACTTGCCTATAGGTACATGAAGGACCCGGCAACGGTCTCTGTGAGAAAAGAAAGTGTAACCCTTGAAAATATAAAACAAAACGTGGTTGAAACCACAGACAGACAAAAACAGGATGCATTATGCAGAGTGCTTGATGAGGACAGACCCTTCATGGCAATAATATTCTGCCGTACGAAAGTCAGGGTTGACAAGCTGGAAGAAGACATGCACACAAGGGGATACAACTGCGAGAAAATTCACAGCGATGTTGTTCAGAACAAACGTGAAAGAATAATGAAATCCTTCAGGAATGGAGACATACAGTATCTCATTGCTTCAGATGTTGCAGCAAGGGGCCTTGATATCGGAGGAGTAAGCCATATATATAATTATGACATGCCTGAAAATACGGAATCCTACATACACCGAATAGGCAGGACGGGAAGAGCAGGAGAAGAAGGATATACATGTTTGTTTGCTGCTCCAAAGGATATGAAAATGCTTGAAGAAATAGAAGAAACAATCGGCTTTAAAATTGAAAGAAGAACAGTAGAGCTGTAGAAGAAATAATAAAATAGTTTGTGTTAGATGAATGTGATAATCCTGCTTAATAAAAATAGCAGGATTTTTTATATACTAGGTGAATTCTCTTTCCTAGTATATAAAAAACGAGGATTGCAAAGGGCGGGACGCCCTTGCCGTCAAGGGGGGTGCGGAGTCTAAAACGCGGATGCGTTTTAACGCCGAAGGGGGACATAGGTCCCCCTAGCGGAGTTGCGGAGCAACTTTTTTATGCTGCAGATTTCGTTTTCTATAGTTGTGATATATCAAACGATAAATATCACAAATAAACATAATGTTCGTGTTTTAGATGTATTTTTATGGTATTAAATTGTCAAAAAAATATTTATTAAAGCATTTTATTTGAATAAATAAAAACAACAAACAAAATTTGAAGAACCAAAAATAAGAAAGAACATTGAGGATTATGGAAAAAATATTTTAACAGCAAGTTTTTTGCACTATTAATTATTATACAAAGTGATTAAAATATAAATATTCTTTTTTAATCATCTCTATATAAATGTTGACACAATGGTTCGTAAATGCTATAATTCAAAAGCTTGTTGCACATGTAATTTTTTTTCATTATGGGTGACATGATTTATTAATCCAGATTGTGAGGTAGTCAAATGAAACTTAAAAGAAATACAATGCTTCTCTTGCTGCCGGGAACCGTATTATTGATTTTATTTCTGTTTCTTCCGCTTTTGTCAATTTTATTTCCGACATTTTTCAATGAAGCTTTTACAATAGGCAAATATATAGAATTTTTTAAAGATAGTTATAATTTGGGGATTTTGTGGAGAACATTCAAAATATCCATGATTGTAACTATTATTTGTGTAATCCTTGGTGTGCCCACTGCATATTTCATGTCCATGACAAGTAAGAGGACAAGAAGTTTGCTTATGGCAGTTACATTGTTTCCTTTGCTGACCAACTCAGTAGTTCGAAGTTTTGCGTGGATAACAATACTTGGCAAAAACGGAGTTTTGAATTCACTGCTGCTTTCACTTAACATCATCAAACAGCCCGTAGGAATGCTTTACAGCGAATTTGCAATAATAATCGGTACAGTTTATTTGTTTCTTCCTGTTTTGGTAACAACAGTTCTTGGAGTTTTAGACAACATTGACGGAGATTTAATTGAGGCTGCCCAGACTCTTGGTGCCAATTACTTCAGTGCCTTCACAAAAGTAATTCTTCCGCTTTGCATACCGGGAATTCTTGTTGGAAGCATGCTTGTGTTTACAGGAACACTTACTGCTTACACCACTCCGCAGATGCTTGGTGGAAACAAAAATATGATGCTTGCTACAATGCTTTACCAGGAAGCCAGTGCCCTTGGGAACTGGACAAATGCAGGAGTAATTGCGCTTATAATGATTGTGGTAACTCTTCTGGTAATGCAGATTTTCAATATAATAGCAAATCAAATTGATAAGAGAGGAGAAGATGAAAATGCGTAAAAAAAACATATGGCTTACTTTAATGGCCAGTCTCGTTTTTGCCTTCTTGATTATTCCCTTGTTTATAGTTGTTGTTACAGCTTTTGGAGAATCACCGTCAATACAGTTTCCAATCACAGGATTTTCACTTCAGTGGTTTGGAGAAGTTTTAAAGACAAAATCATTTATCAGAGGAATGAAGACAAGTCTTCTTATTTCCATTTGGGCAACTGTGGCAGCAATTGTTGCAGGAGTTCCGGCTGCTTATGCCCTGGCCAGAGGGAATGTTAAACGCAGGGCTCTTCTTAAAAATTTCTTTTTGTCTCCCACATTTGTTCCGGGAATTGTTATAGGCTTTGCACTTTTTCAGTTTCTTACAATAAAACTTCAGATGAAGATTATTACAAGCTTGTTTTTGGGACATTTTCTTATTTCCCTTCCATATATTATACGAGTTGTAGGCTCAAGCCTTGAGCAGTTCGATTTCAGCATAGAGGAAGCTGCATGGACACTTGGATGCACAAAATCTAAATCATTTGTAAAAATTGTTCTTCCCAATATTTCCTCGGGAATTTTCGCATCATTCATGCTTGCATTTATCAATTCGTTCAACAACATACCTGTTTCCATGTTTTTATCAGGACCGGGAGTTCAGACTTTGCCCATAGCCTTGATGAATCACATTGAATACAACTATGATCCGACTGTTTCTGCCATGTCGGTAATGCTTATGATTTGTACTATTTTATTGATGTGGGTAATTGAAAAGACTTTAGGTCTTGCAACAATTGCCTAGAAAGGAGTTATTATGGGTTTTGTAGAATTAAAAAACATAGATTTAAGCTATGATAAGAGCAAGTATATATTGAAGGATTTAAACCTGACAATAAATAAAGGTGAGCTTGTTTCATTGCTGGGACCAAGCGGATGCGGAAAGACCACAACTTTAAGAATCATAGCCGGTCTCATAAATCCAGACAGCGGCAGTTTCATTGTGGACGGTGAAGATTTGACAAAGGTTCCGGTTCACAAAAGAAATTTTGGAATGGTTTTTCAAAGCTATGCATTGTTTCCTCATATGACAGTTTTTGACAATGTTGCATTTGGATTAAAAAACCGCAAGATGGACAAAATTACAATTAAGGAAAAAGTTGATTACATTCTTGAAGTGACAGATTTGTCGCAGTTTGCCGGGAGATTTCCGAAGCAGATGTCCGGAGGACAAAGACAGCGTGTTGCACTGGCCAGGGCACTGGTTGTGGAACCGAAGCTTTTGCTTCTTGATGAGCCACTGAGCAATCTTGATGCAAAGCTTAGAATATCCATGCGTACAGAAATAAAAAGAATTCAGCAGAAATTAGGAATTACAACTGTATTTGTAACCCATGATCAGGAAGAATGCTTTTCCATATCTGACAAAGTTGCAGTAATGAACAACGGAGATATTGAGCAGTACGACACACCTGAAAATATATACAAGTATCCAGGCACTGAATTTGTTGCACGCTTCATAGGTTTTGACAATTTCTTCAATGTTGAAAAAACAAGTGAACACAATTACAGGGACATTTATGGACATAATTTTGCTGTTGACCATGATGACAGCCGTGAGAAGGCAGTAGCAACAATACGACCTGATGACATACAAATTGTTCCTCAGGGTGCAAATAATAATACAGTTAATGGAATTGTTGATGTAAGAACATTCCTTGGTGACAGCTATCAGTATGAAATAAAGACTGAACTGGGAAAAATCAACGTCAACCACAAATCTGAAAAACCATATCAACAAGGCGATGCAGTATACCTGCTGATGCCAAGCAATAAAATAATTTTAGTATAACAAGGAGAAAATCAATGAAATTCAAAAAAAGTTTAGCGTTATTAATGGTTGCAGCAAGTTTGCTGACAGCATGCTCAGGCGGAGAAAACAAGGATGCAGCTCCATCTAAAGATGAACCAAAACAACTGATAGTATCTACATTTGCAATAGGTGAAGATGAAGTAAATGCTGACATAATTCAACCATTTGAAGAAGCAAATAATTGTGAAATTATTCTGGAAACAGGAAATTCAGGCGAAAGATTCACAAAATTTTCATCAAACCCAAACAGCGGAATTGATGTAATCGAACTGGCACAAAACAACAATGCTCAGGCAGTTGAAGCCGGATTGTTTGAAGCTCTTGATTCAACTAAAGTTCCAAACCTTGACAACCTTATAGCACCTGCAAAGGAACTTGCCGACAACGGTTATGGTGCACCATTTGTTGTAAACAGTCTTGGAATCATATACAACCCACAGGCAGCAGGTATGGAAATTGATGAATGGTCTGATCTTTGGGATTCAAGTCTTGCTGGCAAAATTGCTATTCCTGACATGACAATTACTTATGGACCTCATATGCTTCACGTAGCAAGCGACTATGCAAAGACAGACATAACAAGCGACAACGGTGCTGCAGCTTTCAAGGCAATTGAAGAATTGAAGCCAAATGTTGTTAAGACATACACTAAATCATCAGACCTGGCTAACATGTTCCAGACAGGAGAAATTTCTGTAGCTGTTGTAGGAGACTTTGCTCTTCCTGTTATATACAAGGCACAGCCTGATTTATCCTATGTAGTTCCTCAAAGCGGAACATATGCAAACTTCAATGTTATCAACATTAGTGCTGCTTCAGAAAACAAGGAACTTGCCTATGCTTTTGTAAACTGGAGAATTTCTGAAGAAGTACAGGCTAAAACAGCTTTATCTTTAAATGAAACACCAACAAACAAAAATGTTCAGCTTGATGAAGCAACAGCAAAGAACAAGACATACGGAGACATTGCAGAGCGTGCAAAATCAATTGATTCAAGTTTCGTAAACAAAAACCTGGATGAATGGATTAACCAGTGGAACCGTATAATGAATCAATAATCATTGAGAGGACAAGGGAAACCCTGTCCTTTCATTTATTTCAGTAATACTAAGATTTAAGGGGAAAAAATGAAAGCAGATACTATTTTTTACAATGCTAAGGTTTTCAATGTGTTTTTAAAAAAGTTTGAAAAAAAGAATATTGCAGTTAAAGACGGCAGATTTTTGTGGGTGGATTCCGGTGACATGGCTGAGCTTGAAGCAGCGAGCTCGGTTGATATGCATGACAAATTTATTATTCCCGGACTAATTGATGTCCACATGCACATAGAAAGTTCAATGACAACACCTTCGCGTTTTTCAGAAGCAGTAATACCTCATGGAACCACAACAGTTGTTGCCGATGCACACGAAATTGCAAATGTTGCTGGTCTTGAAGGCTTGGAAAACTTTGTTGATTCCCATACAGTTATTGATATTTTTTATGCTGTTCCTTCATCAGTTCCTTCAACAAACAACACGATGGAAACCACCGGCGGAAAAATTGGAATGGATGAAACCATGGCTCTTCTCAAAAATAAAAATGTAATATGTCTGGGAGAGGTAATGGATTTCAACGGCCTTGTTAACGATGAAAATTCTGTGATTTCAGGTATTGTAAAAACTTTCAGGGAACAAAGACCGAATTTTCCCGTGGAAGGTCATATTCCAAAAGTGGAAGGCCTCAATCTGGCAAGATTTTTATTTAAGGGAATAAATTCAGACCACACCCAGCAAAATCCAAAGTCAATTGAAGAAAAAATTTCAAGCGGAGTATTCCTTCAGCTTCAGAAAAAATCAGTGTCTAAGGAAAACATGGATGTGATTATTAAAAATAATTTTTGTGAGTATGCATGTTTTGTCACCGATGATGTAATGGCCGATGATTTAAGAAACGGACACTTAAACCAGATATTAAAGCTTGCCGTGTGCTGCGGTCTTCCTGTGGAAACTGCCATTTACATGTGCACATACACTCCTGCAAGACACATGGGATTAAGAGACAGAGGATGCATCGCTCCCGGAAAGATTGCAGACATGGTTGTTCTTGACAGCATTGATGACTTCAGCATAACAAGTGTATATAAAAACGGAAAAATTGTGCACAACACAGATTGTGACAAAACGCAGGCTGTTAATAAATCTGTATTTCCGGAAAAGTTGTTCAAAAGCATACAGTGCAGAAAACTTACACTGGAAGATTTACTGATTAAAGTTACAGATGATGAAGACGTGAAAGAAGCTGTATGCAATATTATTGAAATTGAAAAGTTCGGTACATTCACAAGAAAGACTAAAAAAAATGTTCCAGTGGTAAAAGGAATGCTTGACTGGGAAAAACTGAATCTGTCGCTATTGATTGTAATGGAGAGGTACGGAAAAACAGGGCAAATAACCTTTGCTCTTACAAATATTCTTAAGGAAAAAGGAGCTGTAGGAACAACATGGGCTCACGATCACCACAACCTGATGGTTATGGGAACAAGTCCTGAAGATATCATAACTTTGCAGCACAAACTCTTAAAGGAACAAGGAGGCTACGGAGTTTGCGCCGGAAATGAAATCACAGCATTTTGTCCTCTGCCCATAGGAGGAATCATAAGTGATGAACCAATTGAAATCCTTGGAGAAAACTTGTCTCGTGTAAGGCAAGGGATGATTGATCTTGGATATGAAAATTCAAATGTTGTAATGTCTTTTTCTACTTTGTCCCTGCCTGTGTCTCCAACCATAAAGGTTACGGACAAGGGAATATTTGACTGCTTAACTCAGAACAAAATTCCATTGGTGGAGGAACTCATATGAAAACTCTTTTCACAAACGCAGTAATAGTAACAATGAATGATAGCTTTGATGTTTTCAACAAAGGATATCTCCTTATTGAAGATGGGGTGATTAAAGCTGTTGGTCCCATGGAAAAATGCCCTGAGGCAGAAGTTAGCACGGAGGTTGTGGATGCAGAAGACGGGATAATGATTCCCGGTTTTGTAAACACGCACACTCACATTGGAATGATTCCGTTCAGAGGTCTGGGAGAAGACATGAAAGACAGGCTGAACCGTTTTTTATTTCCTCTGGAGCAAAATAAGATGACTTCATCTTTGGCAAAAGCCAGTGCAAAATATGCTGTT
>NZ_JAJUJR010000058.1 GCF_029265225.1 Sedimentibacter sp. | reverse complement strand
TACTCTGTGCCTCTGAGCTTGGGATCTAATGCATCTCTCAGTCCGTCACCCAGGAGATTTAAAGCAAGCATTGTTGTACAAATGAAAAATGATGGTATAAAAAGCTGATAAGGATAAATTCTAAGCATTTTAACACCTGATTTTGCAAGAATTCCCCAGCTGCATTCAGGCGGTGAAATGCCAAGACCAATGTAGCTTAAAAATGCTTCATTGAAAATTGCCTTAGGAACTGCCATAGTCAAATTTGTTATAATCAGTCCCATAACATTTGGAATTATGTGTTTTACTATGATTGTCAAGTCGCTTACTCCAAGAACCTTTGCTGCTGCAATAAAATCCTGTTCCTTAAGCCTTAGAACTTCTCCTCTGACAAACCTTGCTGTACCTATCCAGCCAACTATGACCATTGCTACAATCAACGACGTTATTCCAGTGCCCAGCACAACCATTACCAGTATTGATACAATGAGGTAGGGGATACCGTACAAGATGTCTATGATTCTCATAAGGACTGAATCCAGGGCCCCACCGTAATATCCGGATATTCCGCCCACAAGTCCGCCTATGACTGTATTAAGAATTGTAGAAATAAAACCTATTGCCAGAGATACTCTCGCGCCTCTCCAAACTCTTGTCCACAAGTCTCTGCCCAGCTCATCTGTTCCAAACCAGTGAGAAGATGAAATAAATTGATTCATTCTTGATGAATCTATGTCGTTGTAGCCGTACTGGCTGAAAATCGGCCCGAATATGGCCAGCACAACGTATATTATCAGTATTACCAGTCCTGTAAATGCCACTTTGTTTTTCTTTATTCGCCTCCAGGCGTCTTTCCAGTAGGTAAGATTAGGCCTTGTGATGGATTCCATTTTTTCTGAATTTTTACCCACTGTTTTAAACTGTGACCTATCTATATTTAATGATTTTATGTCTTCCATGTTTCCTACCTTCCTGAAACCCTTATTCTCGGATCTATTACTCCGTACAGTATATCAACTATCATATTGGCCAGAACCAGAAAAGCACCATAAAAAATAGTCATTCCCAGTATCAGCGAATAATCCAGATTCTGCACGCTTTGAACATAATATTTTCCCATTCCGGGTATTGCATAAATTGATTCTATTACAAATGTTCCTGTCAATACGCTTGCCACGGTGGGACCAAGAACAGTAACAACAGGCATGATGGCATTTCTTATCTGATGCTTGTAAGTTATTCTGAATTTTGATATCCCTTTGGATTTGGCAGTCTTTATGTAATCCTGCTGCACGACTTCCAGCATGCTTGCCCTCATGAGCCTTGATACCATGGCCATGGTATAAAAACCAAGAGCTATGGACGGCAATATTGTGTGCTTGATTCCCTGGTATTGAGCAACAGGAAACAGCCCCCATTTAATGCCGAAGAAATATTGCAGCAATGCTCCTATTATAAAATCAGGAACAGACGTGCCAATTATTGCTATTATTACACAGACATAATCCAGATGTCTTCCTCTGTACAATGCTGCTATAATTCCAAATGTCAGGCCCAGGGATATGGACAAAGACAGAGCTCTCATTCCCAGGTCAAAGGAATATGGAAAAGAATCAGCAATAATCTTGTTAACAGACTGATTAACATATTTCATGGAATATCCAAAGTCACCTTTTACAATGTTTTTCATGTATGTAAAATACTGCTCAATCAGCGGCTTATCAAAGCCATAGTAACTTTCGATGTTTGCTTTTATTTCAGGTGTCATTTTGTCGCTTGAAAACGGGTCTCCAGGCATGAGCCTTACCAGGATGAATACAATTGTTGCCAGTACCCATATAGTAATAAGGGAAATTATCACTCTTTTAAAAATATATTTACGCACATAATCACCTCTTTTGATTGATTTTAAAGCTACGAAATTAAATGATGCATGATTTAAAGTTCTATAAGGTCTCTCACGGAACTAGTCAATACTTCATTGCCATCCTTGGTAATCAATACCTGGTCTTCTATTCTTACTCCGCCCCAGTCTGGGATATAAATTCCAGGTTCGATGGTTATTACGTTGTTTTCTTTTAATATTTCATTTGAACGGGGACCCATAAATGGAATTTCATGTACAAACAGACCTATGCCGTGTCCTATTCCATTATAGTGATACTTGAAATATTCAGTGTCCTTTATTGCTTCAACTGAAGCCTTGTAAACATCAGTAGCCGGTGTTCCTGCAGTCATCACTGCTGTTGAATCAGCAAGCATTTTCTTTTCCAGCTCGTATACTTCTTTTTGTTTTTCAGTGGCTTTTCCCACAATTACGGTCCTTGTCATGTCAGAAAGATATCCTTTGTAGCCGCAGCCATAATCCATAAGAACGAAATCACCGTATTCAATTGTTTTGTTTGAAGGGATTCCATGAAGCAAGGACGTCCTTTTTCCTGAAATCAATATGTTGCCGTAAGGCTTTGTGTCGGCTCCTTCCATAACCATGTAATGAGACAGTCTTGATGCCAATTCTTTTTCTGTTATTCCGACTCTTATGTCTTTTATAATTCTTTCAAATGCTCTGTCTGCAATCTGGCAGGCAACGCGGAGGTTGTGAATTTCTTCAGGAGTCTTGATTGACCTGAAGCTTTCAATTACTCCGTTCAAGGCAACTGCTTCTGCCTTTGTTCCAAGGGTAAGCTCCTTGTATATGTTGTATGTAACAAAATCTCCTTCAAATGCAAAGCTTTTTACGGATGTTTTTTCTATTATTGATTTAACAGCATCAGCCAATGTCTTTCCTTGTTCTCTCCAATTTACTATGGTAAAGTCCGGACATTCCTGCTGTGCCTGTTCCGTGTATCTTGGGTCTGTTATAAAGAATTTTTCTGTGCCGGTAATGAACAAATATGAATCTTCACCTGTGTAGCCGCTCATATATCTTACATTCTGCGGCCTTGATATATAAAAGCCCCCAATTTTGTTTTCAGTTAAATAACTTATAAGTTTTTCAATCATTTTGTCTCCTTAAAATCACACAATATTTAAAAATTAAAGATGATTCCTTATAGAATCATCTTCAATAATTATATTTAATCACTCAAATTATTCTACAATATCAGCATATAGGTAGTCATAGTTAATGCCTACAAAGTATGTTTCAAAACCTTGAACTTTAGGACTTAAAAGCATTGCGTTTCTTCTCAGCTGAAGAGGAACAATTCCGCCGTCTTCCAGCAATGTTTTTTCAGCATTAAACAATGCTTCCATTCTTTTAACAGGATCTGTGTTTGTCAGGGCATCTTTTATGTATCCGTCATACACTTCGCTGCTGTATGAACCGTGGTTGTATGGAGAACCTGTAGGCCACAATTCAAGATATGACATAGGGTCAGGATAATCAGGTACCCATCCAGTTACAACCATTTCAAATTCATGATCTGATTCCATCTGAAGTCTTTGCTTGTATGGAACCTGTCTTATTGTAACTGTTATTCCCAGTGCTGTCTGAATCTGATTTTGTAAAACTTCAGCTTCAATACGTGTACGTTCTGCATCTGTAGTCAAAAGTTCAATATCTATTGACGCAGGATCTGTAACTCCCAGAGCTTCCATAGCCTTTGCAAGATGTTCTTTTGCTTTTGCAGCATCACCCTTCAGTGGGAATGCTTCATATGGGTAATCATCGCCATAATCACCGTTGATACCTTTAACCTGCGGAAGCACATATCTTGTGTTTGGCTGGTATAAGTTCTGGCTGCTCAGCAATATGTAATCTTCACGGTTTAATGCATAGTTTATGGCAAGTCTCAAGTCCTTGTTGCTCAATTCACTGCTTCCATCCATGTTCAGCTTCATGAAGTCGTTGGCGCCGTCATTGTAATATATAACCTTGTCTTTGTAATTTTCCAATACTTCAGCAGGAACATTTACCTGATCAAGTTCGCCTTGTTCAAACATAGCAACTGCAGTCATCGGGTCTGCAACTGTGAGAATATCAACTTCATCAAGTTTTATTGCATCAGCATTCCAGTAATTTGGATTTTTTTCAAGAATTATTCTGTCTTCATGTTTCCATTCCTTTACAATGAATGGACCGCTGTAAACATTCTTGTCAGCATCAGCTGAAAAATCTTTTCCATATTTTTCAACAAGATCCTGTCTTACAGGGCACAGCTGAGA
The DNA here is from genome assembly GCF_029265225.1 of Sedimentibacter sp. Classification (GTDB taxonomy): domain Bacteria; phylum Bacillota; class Clostridia; order Tissierellales; family Sedimentibacteraceae; genus Sedimentibacter. The sequence goes on along the minus strand of NZ_JAJUJR010000058.1, from coordinate 6,196 downwards.
CATTGAAAGCATGCTCAGGAAATAACCTGTAGGATTATTAAGTTCAATTGTTAATGTCTTATCATCTACAGCCTTAACACCCAGCTCCTCAACAGCCATTTTTCCAGCATTTATATCGCCTGCATTTTTAATTAATGAAGTAACTAAAAATGAATAGTCGCTTGCAGTGGCAGGATCAACCAGCCTTCTAATTGCATATTCATAATCTTGCGCTTTAATCTGAACTCCGTCGCTCCATTTTGCGTCTCTTAAATGGAATGTATAAGTCTTGCCGTCTTCTGAAATTTCATAGCTTTCAGCCATACCAGGCTGTATTTCGCCAACATGGTTTCTCATTAAGCCTTCATAAATATGAAAACCTACAGTTGAACTTGGTATGGAATTCATCAGCTGCGGATCCAATGTAGGAGCATCAGCAGTCAGTGAATATCTCAGCACTTTCCTGTCAGGAGCAGTTTCTGCGGGTGCTGCGGCAGCAGCGTCTGCTGGCTTCGCCGGTTCCTGATTTTGTCCAGGTGTAGAACATGCAGCCATTCCTAAACACATGGCAATTGCTAAAAACATTGATATTACTTTTTTCAATTTTAACATTTCCCCTCCATAAAATAATTATATTTCAATAAGTAAACTTATTGAGTTGTTAAAACATTACAAAAGTTTAATTCTTACCTCCTAACTTGTCTTATTATGTTTTTGGTTATTGCATAAACAATGCCATAAAGTATAATTTTATAAAAATAAGGTGTTTCGTAGAAAGACTGGTGTTTTAATCGGCATACACTTGGAATGGTTTTACAATCAAATGCAGGTATAAATTTAATAATTTTACATGAAATTGTAATGATTGAAGAAAATGACAAAATTGTTGACAAATATGTAATGAAACTCGTCATGTGTAAAATAATATAGCAACAAAAAAGACCCCTATAAAAGGGGCCATGTTAATTCTGTTTATCAATACATGTTTCTCAAGAGTCTTATTCGTTCTTCAATTGGCGGATGTGTTGAAAACAGCGATGCGATGCTGTGTTTGGGGTTGAAAATATAAATTGCAAGCATTTCGTCGCCTCCCAGATCTTCTACCTGTTCCTTTGAGTAGTCAGTTGAGTTTCCTGAAATTTTCTCCAGGGCATCTGCAAGACCTTCAGAAAAACCGCAGAGTCTCACAGCGTTGGCATCTGCAATATACTCACGCTTTCTGGAAATGGCCAGGTTTATAAGCTGGGCAAGAAGCCTGATTACAAATGAAAGGACCAGTCCTGCAAGAGCGATGACTGCAAATGCAGCAGCCGCATTGCCGTTGTTTGAATCTCTGTTTGAGCGTCTTCCTCTTCCGCCGAAAAGCATGTTGTAGCGTGCCATTCTGAAAAGTATTCCTCCAAGAATTATGGCGGCACTCATCAAATAAATGGATACGGTCGAAACCAGTATGTCTCTTTGAATGATGTGGGACATTTCATGTGCCAGCACACCTTCCATTTCAGGTTCATAGAGAATGTCAATGAGACCTGTTGTCACACCTATATAAGAGTTTTCCAGCTTTAATCCTGCTGCAAAGGCGTTTGGGGTGCTTGTGGGTATGATGTAAAGCCTGGGAGGATTTTTAAGTCCCGCAGCCAGGGACAATCCTTCAATTAGATTTGCAACCCTTCTTTCACCGGGGTCAGACAAGTCGGTTTCCTTCCAGTTTGTCCTTGAACCGATCATTTTAGAACCTGTGAGTATTTGTATTGGAAGAAGCACTGCAATAATAAATGCAGCGATCCCAGCTCCAAGAACCATATTGTCTGCATAGTATCCTATGGATAGTGACAGAATGATTATTAATACAATGTAAAAAACAATCAGCAAGGCTGTTTTTATTTGGTTATTGCGAACCTGTTCATGAATAACTACATGATTTTCCAATGCTTTCTCCTTTATAGCTTGCTTATTCTTATGTTGTCAGAGTATTCTCTTTCTTCTTCCGTTATTTCATAAGTGTTTTCTTTTGTGAATCCAAGCATTCCAGCAAACAATGAGGACGGGAATGTCTGTATTGCTGTGTTGTAGTCAACAACTGCAGTATTGTACCTTGTGCGCGCATATGCTATTTTGTCTTCAACATTTTTAATATCATCCATGAGGTGAAGAAAAGATTCGTTTGATTTCAGCTCAGGATAGTTTTCTGAAATAGCCATAATAGAAGGTATCATTTTTGAAATGCTGTCATTGGCTGCCATAACCTCATCCTTAGAACCTGACATTATTTTTGCTCTCATACCGATTATTTTTTCCAAAGTTTCGCTTTCATACTTTGTCTGCATCTTTATGGTGTCAACAAGATTTGTGAGAATGTTTGTTTTTCTTTTGAGCTGGACGTCGATGGATGCCCATGCTTCAGTGATGTAATTTTTCTTTCTTATGAGGCCGTTGTACATGAGAATCATCCAAACAGCCAGTATAACAACAATTCCTATAAATATTTCCATTTTAATTTCCTCCATGATTTATATTATCATCCTAAAATTAAACATTTCTTAATTAATTATAACAAAGTATAACACAAAAAAACAAAAATGATAAGATGGTAATATGCCTTCAATATTAATCTTATTCTATATAGGCTGCTAATCTGTCTGCAGAAAGTTTTACGCAGTAGGATTTTTCTATTATTGAATCCAGATACTTTTCAAATATGTTGATGATTGATTTTTCTGTAGAGTAATAAAAGTTATAAGATGTTTCATCAGTATAAATGTCCGTGTTGCCCACTGCTATTGACGAGGGGGTTAAAAATATTGAAGGATTATTGCAGCACAAGTTGTTAAAATCAACAGTATCTGATATGGAATAAAATCCAATATTCTGGTTTTCTCTCATGCAACTGCATATGTTCAAAATATGTTCTTTTACCTGTTCCTTTGTAAATACATGTTTTTTTCCGCCTATTTCAATTCGTCCGGTATTAACATAATGCACCAGAAGGGATTCATAAATTAATACTTTAACCTTATTGTGCCTTGTGTACTTTTCAAAAATATTGCTTACTTGTTCAAGGTATTCAACATGTTCACGCCATTCCGCACCTTCTAAACCGAGTTCATTGTTCCTGATCAAAGCATGTACAATGTTCTTTGGAATAAATATTGCCGGTGATTCAGAAAATAATATTCTTTGATTGTCTTGTATGAATTGATTTAGCTGGACATTTGTTTTTCTAAGAGAAATGGGCATGGCATAGCTCATTATTTTTTCCATATGACGAACAATAAGGTTGTAGCTGTTTGATAAAGATTCAATGTACTTGTCATTGAAACTGTAATAACACAGGAATGCCACATTTTCAAGACTGACCACATTCATGGCAATTATATTGTTGATGACAAGAATTTGTGGAATTTCTTCCTTTTGTTTATAGATGTTAAATTCAATAAAGTATTTACCCGATGTCAATGAAAGAAAATTGTTGCAGAATATTAAGGGGTCATAGGAATATCCTTCAAATGAAGCACACATGTTAATTTTTAAGCTTTCCAGCTTCATTTTATGTAATCTGGCAATAATGTCTTCTATGTGATATTCAAATTTCTGAAAAAGATTAAGTGTGGTGTTGATGGTAATATTCTTCACTCCTGAATAATCAAGCTGCTGTATAACTTCCACTATGAGATTTGTAACATCTTCAACTGATGTAATAAGGGAAATATTTTTATTCATGTTGTTTTCCAATTTTGACAATCCCATATCGGAGTAGTAAGCACTTATAAGATTTTGCATTATTTTATCTTTATCTTTACCGTCAGAAAGAATGTTGGACAGATTGTGGCAAATTGAATCAATGCTTTTTTGTGAAGGAAGGTTTTTTCCTGATATCCATTTGCTTAAATATGTTGGATCATAACCTAATTTTTCTGAAACAATTTTTTCCTTTGTTCCTTTTTGTGCTATTAATTTTTTTAAAAGTGTTCCAAATTGATTATTCATTTAACATTCCTTTCAATTGGCAGCTATATTTATATCTAAAACGTTTGCTTCATATATTATAACATAAAAGTTATTACAAGAGATATGAAAAATTGAAAAAAATGAATTCAATTTAATTCATATAAGTTCCATAGCATTCAATCTGTTCAGGTGCTAGGATTATATTAAGAAAGAAGTTATAAGGATTTTAATACAATAGGTGAAAAAGGCGATTAAATTGATGCTAATATATCAGGAGGAAGTAAAATGTATAATTTCGAATTGACAAGGGAGTTTGCTAAAAATCTGGATAGGGAAGACAAGCTGGCAAAATTTAAAGAAAGATTCTACATCAATGAAGGCGAAATCTATATGGATGGAAATTCATGCGGATTGTGCAGCAAGGATGCAGAAGAAACATTGTTTAAGGCTCTGAAGGCTTGGAAGGAATTAGGAATAGGCGTATGGACAAAGGGCGGATATTTCCTGTATCAGGATACGCTGGGAGCTATGATGGCACCTCTTTTAAATGCAGATCCGGAAGAAGTTACATGTGGAAACAGCACTACAGTCAATGTTCACCAGGGTATTCTCACTTTCTATCATCCAACACCTGAAAGAAATAAAATAATCATGGATGACATCAGCTTCCCTTCAGACAAGTATGCTGTAATGAGCGACATCAGAGCTGCAGGATACAATCCTGAAGAATGCCTCAAGGAAGTGAAGAGCCGTGACGGAGAATTCATATATGAAGATGACATAATTGAAGCCATGACGGATGATGTATGCATAGTATTGCTTCCTTCAGTTCTTTACAGATCGGCTCAGCTTGTGGATATGGAAAGAATTACAAAGGAAGCTCATAAAAGAGGAATTTATGCAGGGTTTGATCTATGCCATTCCATAGGAGTTGTACCTCACGACTTCAAGAAAATTGATCCTGACTTTGCTTTGTGGTGCGACTATAAGTACTTAAGCGGTGGCCCTGGTGCTATTGCAGGACTTTACATAAATAAGAAGCATTTCAACATGAATCCGGGACTTGCGGGATGGCAGGGCAACAGAAAGGATACTCAGTTTAATTTGTTCCAGAGCTTTGAACATGCAAAATATGCAGGAGGATGGCAGATAGGAACTCAGCCTATTTTATCCATGGCTCCACTTGAGGGGTCATTGAATATGATCAATGAGGCAGGACTTGAAAACATAAGAGCTAAGTCACTGAATATAACAGCGTACTTGATGTACCTGATCGATGAAAAACTTTCAAAATATGGCTTTGGAGTAGGCAATCCAAGAGAAGATGCAGTAAGAGGAGGACACGTTGCTTTAACACATGATGACGCTCTGAGAATCAACGAGGCATTTAAGGCCAACAAAATAATACCTGATTTCAGATATCCTAACGTTATAAGATTAGCACCAGCACCTTTATATAATTCATATGAAGATGTTTATGAAATGGTTGATAGAATCATAAAGATCATGGAAAATAAAGAATATGAAAATTATGAAAACCAAAACCGCGAAGGACTAACTAACAACATTTAAACATATGACCCCTTGCGGAGTCATCAGTCTTATGACAAAGAAACTTTCGACGTTGTCATTCTGAAGGCGTATGCCCGAAGAATCTCATGTTTTAATAAAGATGAGATTCTTCACTATCGTTCAGGATGACAGCGTCAGAGTTTATCAATATTCTCTGTGACCCTAGGGGGTCATTTTTGTTTCTTAATTTAGATGACTTAATGTCAAATTTGTGATAAAATTGTTTCTGTAGGGGGAGTTATTATGGCATATAGGATATTTTTATATTTTGGTTTAATGGCAGTGGGGTGGCTTTTAAGCAGCAGGAATCTCATCCATAAAAAACTTATGAACAGAATAGCGCTGGCACAGACCGTTTTTCTGTTTGGACTTATTTTTGTCATGGGCATTAGAGTTGGCATGGACGAGCAGGTTATTTCTTCCATAGGAGAAATCGGCCTCAAGGCTTTTATTTTTGCTGTTTTGACATGCAGTTTCAGCGTTTTGTTTGTTCATATTGCACGTAAAAAATTCATCAGAGATGTGAACATAACAGGAGGCAGAAATGACTAAGAAAATATTGCTTGTGCTTGCTGCCGGAGTTTTATTGGGATTGTTCCTCATTCCTGACAGTCTGTATGGTGCTACCGGAACTATGCTTGACATTGGACTTTGTATGCTTCTTTTTTCAGTAGGAATTGATATTGGAAGCAATAAG
>NZ_JAJUJR010000438.1 GCF_029265225.1 Sedimentibacter sp. | reverse complement strand
TTGAAATTGTTGTAGACAGATTAATTATAAAGGAAGGAATACAAAAAAGGCTTGTGGATTCAGTAGAAACAGCCCTGGAACTGTCCAACGGCATGGTTCTTATTGATGTCATGGGGCAGGAAGAGCTTCTCATGAGCACAAAATTCGCATGCACTGACTGTGGAATAGGCTTTGGAGAAATTTCTCCAAGGATGTTTTCCTTCAACAATCCCATAGGAGCATGCCCTGAATGCAACGGTCTGGGAGTAAAAAGAGAAATTGATCCTGATTTGGTAATTCCCGATTACTCAAAGACAATCGGAGAAAGAGCAATTGCTCCTTACGGAGCAGATGAGGATGGTTACTATTACCAGATATTCAAGGCGATAGCGGATTACCATAAATTTGATGTTTCAAAACCACTTTCAGAAGCGCCCAAGGAATTCATAGATGAAATTTTGTACGGAACAAATGGAAGAGAAATAACCGTAGATTTTTATAGCAAGTATCAAAGCGAGAGCAAAACATACAAGAGAGAATTTGAAGGGGTTGTTACGAACCTTCAAAGAAGGTACATGGAGACAAAGTCTCCTGAAATGAGGGAATGGATAGAGGATTACATGTATGAAAGCTTATGCCCCGTGTGCCACGGAGCCAGGTTGAATCCTGTAAGCCTTGCCGTAAAGGTAGGAAACAAAAATATTTATGAGGTTACTCAGCTTTCGGTTTTAAAAAGCCTGAAGTTTTTTGATGGGCTTGAACTAAGCCCTATTAATAAGATAATCGGCAGCCAGATAATCAAGGAAATCAACTCAAGATTGCAGTTTTTATCGGATGTTGGGCTCACATATCTCACGCTTGAAAGAAATGCCGGAACATTGTCCGGAGGAGAATCTCAGCGTATACGTCTTGCGACGCAAATTGGTTCAAGCCTTGTGGGAGTGCTGTATGTGCTTGATGAACCAAGCATCGGTCTTCACCAGAGGGACAACTCCATGCTCATTAAGACTTTGAGAAACCTTACCGACTTGGGAAACACACTAATAGTTGTTGAGCATGACGAAGAAACGATGGAAAGTGCCGATTATATTCTGGACATCGGTCCCGGGGCAGGAGTCCACGGTGGCGAGATTGTGGCACAGGGAACATTTGAAGACATAAAAAACAATGAAAACTCAATAACAGGTCAATATTTAAGCGGCAAGATAAAAATCGAAATACCGGAAGTAAGAAGAAAGCCTGAAAGGTTCATTGAAATCAGGGGTGCCAGAGAAAACAACCTGAAAAATATTGATGTCAAAATTCCATTGGGTGTTTTGTGCTCGGTAACAGGTGTATCAGGTTCAGGAAAAAGCTCATTGATAAATGAAATACTGTCAAAGGGTTTGCACCAGAAATTGTTCAAAAACAGCAATAAACCCGGAAAGTTCGATGAGATGCTGGGTGTTGAAGAAATAGATAAAATAATTACAATTGACCAGTCACCTATTGGAAGGACTCCAAGGTCAAATCCGGCCACATATACGGGAGTATTTGATTACATCAGGGACATTTTTTCAATGACACTTGAAGCAAAGGAAAGAGGCTATCAAAAGGGCAGGTTCAGCTTCAATGTTAAGGGCGGAAGATGTGAAGCATGCCGAGGCGACGGCATATTGAAAATTGAAATGCATTTCCTCCCCGACGTGTATGTTCCATGTGATGTTTGCAAGGGCAGGAGATACAACAGAGAAACTCTTGAAGTCAAGTATAAGGGGAAAAACATTGCAGAAGTTCTTGACATGACCATAGATGAATCAATGGAGTTTTTCGAGAACATCCCAAAGATTTACAACAAAATAAAAACAATG
>NZ_JAJUJR010000099.1 GCF_029265225.1 Sedimentibacter sp. | reverse complement strand
GTATATTTCAATCTTTTGTTCTTCGTTTTCAATATATGTTGACGGAATATAGCCATCTACGCTTAAATCTACCGAAGTTTCAAAATCTTCATCCAGTTCCATTTTTCCCTGAAGTTCTTTTACAGCCCTGTCAAGGAACTTGACATACAGGTCATAACCTATGGCAAGCATGTGTCCGTGCTGTTCTGCACCAAGTATGTTTCCGCATCCTCTTATTTCAAGATCACGCATTGCAATTTTAAAGCCGGAACCAAACTCCGTGAACTCCTTGATTGCCTTAAGCCTTTTGTCCGCCACTTCAGAAAGCATTTTGTCCTTTTCGTAAGTAAGGTACGCAAAGGATATTTTGTTTGATCTTCCTATTCTGCCTCTTAGCTGGTAAAGCTGTGACAGGCCCAGGTGGTCTGCGTTGTCTATTATGAGGGTGTTAACATTTGGTATGTCCATGCCTGTTTCAATAATTGTGGTGCATACAAGAATGTCATATTCCTTCCTTACGAAATCAAGCATTATATTTTCAAGGTGTCTTTCGTTCATTTGGCCGTGGGCAACTGCTATACGCGCCTCCGGTACCAATTTTTGCAGTCTTGATGCTAAGGATTCAATGTCGATTACCTTGTTGTGCACGTAATAAACCTGGCCGCCTCTTGAAAGTTCTTTTTCAATGGCATCCTTTATTATGCCGTCGTTGTGTTCAATTACATAAGTCTGAATAGGAAGCCTGTCGCCTGGAGGCTCCGATATGATGCTCATGTCCCTTACACCTATCATGGACATGTGAAGCGTCCTCGGTATAGGAGTTGCTGACAGAGTAAGAACGTCTATGTTCGTTTTAAGCTGTTTTATCTGTTCTTTATGCTTAACTCCAAACCTTTGTTCCTCGTCTATTATTAGCAGTCCCAAGTCCTTGAACTTAAGTTCCTTTGAAAGAAGCTTGTGTGTTCCAACCACCACATCAACAAGACCCTTGTTCAGGTCGTTTACTATTTTTGCCTGTTGGTACGGTGTTCTGAAACGGCTTAGCATTTCAATCTTAACAGGATATCCTCTGAAGCGCTCCACGATATTTGTGAAGTGCTGCTGTGCAAGTATGGTTGTTGGAACAAGTATTGCTACCTGTTTTGATTCCATCACAGCCTTGAATGCAGCTCTCATGGCAACCTCTGTTTTGCCGAAACCCACGTCTCCGCAAAGAAGTCTGTCCATGGAAGCCGGGCGTTCCATATCCTTTTTTATTTCCTTTATGCATCTTAACTGGTCATCAGTTTCTTCAAAAGGAAATTTGTATTCAAATTCTTTCTGCCACTCAGTGTCAGGTGAAAATGCAAATCCCTTAACCACTTTTCTTTCGGCATATAATTTGACCAATTCCCCAGCCATGTTTTCAATGGCTGCTTTTGAGCGTTCCTTGGTTTTAACCCAGTCTGCGCTTCCCATCTTGTTCAGTCTAGGTTTTTCCGAATCCGAACCTATATACTTCTGAATGAGGGACATCTGGTCAACAGGAACAAACAGCTTATCTTCGCCTTTGTACTTAATGCAAAGATAATCTTTCTTGATGTTTTGTACTTCAATTTTTTCTATGCCCACATACTGCCCGATACCGTGGTGCTCGTGCACTACGTAGTCACCGACTTTAAGATCGGTGAATATGTCTATTTTTGAGCCCTTTTGTTTCTTAGCCTTGTGCGTTTTTTTTCTGAATGAACCAAATATTTCATTTTCTGTGAGCACAAGTATTTTGTTGTCGTAATATTCAAAACCTTTTTTCAGTTCTCCGGGAACAATCACCACTTGTCCGCTTTCGGCTGCAATATTTGTGTCCTTGGAAAGCACAGTGCTGCATTCATAATCGTTTAACAGATTGTGAAGCTTCAGGCAGCCTTCAGTGCTGCTTAAGATTATTGCTATCTTATAGCCCTTGTATTTCAGCCTGTTCAAATCTTTTGACAAATCCTCAAGCTTGCCGTAATATGAAGGCGGTTCCTTGAACATGAACTGCAGCGTATCATCTGCTTCAAAAATTTTATTTTTGCCGTTTATTGAAATGAATGTCCTGCTGGTTATTTTTGCTATTAATTCCCTGTCGCTTAAATAAACATTACTTTGCTTGGAGAATATTTCTCCTTTTTCGAAAAGTTCGCTGTACTTAAGCTGAAAGCTTTCATTTAACGCTTTTTCTTCCTCGAAAATTCTTTCCGGCTCATCCACAATAAGGACGAAATCATCATCAAAGTAATCAAGAACGCTGACAAAGCTGTCTTTAATGAATGGAACAAGCAAATCTGAATTTTCTATGCCTATTCCCCCCATGAGCTTATCCTGGTAACTGTTGTAAAGCCCTTTAAGCTTTTTTTCAATGTCCTTTGAATTTGGAAGGCTGTGAATTTTACCAAGCCTGTTTTGATAATCCAGATCAATTTCAGACAAAATCTTTTTTATTTCTTCTTTCTGAAACATCAAGTCTCCGCATGGGATTATCCTTACAGATTTCAAATTCTTGATGGAACGCTGGGTTTTTAAATCAACCAGCCTTATGGAATCAACTTCATCATCAAAAAATTCAATTCTGCACGGATTTGTTTCAGAAGGAGAAAAAACATCAATTATGCCTCCTCTGACGGAAAACTGACCCACACCTTCAACCGCGTCAACTCTTTCATATTTAAGCCTTATTAAGCTGCTGCGCAGCTCGTTTAGGTCATAAGATTTGCCGTACTTTAATTCTATAATACTTTCCTTAAACCTATCTTTAGGCATAACTCTTGTGATGACTGAATTGACCGATGCAGTTATTATTGCTTTTTTAGAATTTAAAATTTTGTCCAGTACTTCAGCCCTTTTGTATTCCACATCCTTGCTTAAGGCATCAACGTTATAAAGCAGAAATTCCTTCGGCTGAAATCTATCCCCGTCAGCAACATATGACCTGATCATTTCTTCATATTTTCTGGATTTAGCCTCGCTGCTTGTAATGATGAGAATTTTGCTTGCTGTTGTATCCAGTAGATTGCATGCCAAATAGGCAGTTCCGTCCTCGTTGATGCTTTGAACGAGCTGACTCCTGCCGTTGTTGTAATTTTGAATAATTTTATTATACTTTTCTGTTTTTTGGAACTGTTCAAATAAAACCTTGTTCATACTTACCTCTAACAATAGACTGAGCAAATTAAAAGAAAATAAACTTAATGTTAATCATTGCCTTTCAATTGCAAATCTTGTCTATCTATTGTTTATATTGTATTTCTGCATGGCGCTGTCGGTTCCGCCAGTGATTATTTCAGCAGCTGCTTCTGCTGCCTTTTCAATAATCGGGTTTATTTTATCCCTGTCAGAAGTGCTGAATTTTTGAAGAACATAGTCAGCCAGATCCATATCCGGATTTCTTCCTATTCCAACTCTCACTCTTGGAAAATTTCCGCTTCCCACATGTTCGGTGATTGATTTCATTCCGTTGTGTGTTCCGGGACTTCCGTTCGGCCTGATTCTTAAAGAGCCTGCCGGTATGTCTATGTCGTCATAAATGACGATTAAATTTTCAGATGGAATTTTATAAAAACTTAAAATTTCTTTTATGGCTATTCCGCTTCTGTTCATGAAGGTAACAGGCTTAACGAGCATGACTTTTTCTCCGTTTATGTTTGTTTCACCATATACGGAGTTGAATTTTAGCTTATTTAAGCTTACATTGTGCTTTTCCGCCAAATAGTCAACTGTATCATAGCCCACATTGTGCCTTGTTCCTGCATATTCCTTGCCTGGATTGCCAAGTCCTGCTATAATGTACATATTTACCTCTTAATATCTGTTTTTCCCTAAACCTTTTTTGTTGACCTGTCTTGCTCTGGCAATGGCAAGGTCTCCTTCTGGCACATCGTCTGTTATTGTTGAACCGCAGGCCACATATCCTCCCTGCTCCACATTGACCGGTGCCACAAGATTTGAGTTGCTTCCTATGAATGCTCCGTCACCAACAGTTGTCTTGTGTTTTTTCTTTCCGTCATAGTTTACAAACACAACTCCGCATCCTATGTTTACATCTTTTCCAACTTCCGCATCTCCTATGTAAGACAAATGAGATGATTTTGAATTGTCTCCGATTACGGATTTCTTCACTTCCACAAAGTCGCCGATTTTTACATTTTTGCCAAGCTCTGTGCCGGGTCTTAAATATGCAAACGGACCAACGGTTGTTCCATCATCGATGCTTGCTTCAATTACTTTTGAGATTTCTATTGTCACATTGTTTCTTACGGTTGAACTGATTATTCTTGCGTTTGGACCTATGACGCAGTTTGCTCCTATTTTAGTACTGCCTTCAAGGAATGTTCCGGGATAAACCACTGTGTCTCTTCCTATTTCAACTGAATCTTCAATGTATGTATTCTCAGGATTTATTATTGTGACTCCGCTTAGCATGTGGCGTTTGTTTATTCTATCCTGCATTATTTTAGTCACTTCAGCTAACTGCACCCTGTCGTTTACTGCTCTGATGTCTGTGGAGTCCTCAAGCACCCAGCCGCCTATTTTATATCCTTCATTGTTAAGCACCTTTATGGTATCTGTAAGGTAGTATTCATTCTGGGAATTGTTTGTATCTATTTTTTCAAGAGCGTTCTTAAGGAGACTTCCCTTGAAGCAATATATTCCCGTGTTTATTTCCTTTATTTTCTTAATGTCTTCTGATGCGTCCTTTTCCTCAACAATTTTGTCTATGGACGAGTCTTCATATCTTACAATTCTTCCAAGTCCTTTCGGATTGTCCATGATAGCCGTCATTACAGACACGGCACAGTCATTTTCATTGTGATATCCCATAAAAGAAATCAGTGTTTCCTTTCTTATTAAAGGACCATCAGCACAAAGAATAACAACAGTGTCATCGTCGTTGATATGTTCTTTTGCAACCATTACAGCAAAGCCCGTTCCGTATGGTGAGCCTTCTTCTATTGGCTGTTCAACGGTGATTACACCCATATCCTTTATATTGTTTCCAACTTTTTCTTTTCCATGTCCTAAAACAACAATGTTTTTTTCTATTTGTGAATTTTGAGCAGCTTCTATTATATACCTTATCATTTCTTTTCCGCAAACCTTATGCAGTGTTTTCGGAGTGTCTGATTTCATCCTGGTACCTTCACCGGCTGCTAAAATAATAGACATATTCATAATATTTCTCCTTATTTGTAATACTGAGATATTATATATCATATAATTAATTAAGTCAAAAAAAGTTTTCAGCTTTATGATATGGAATGGCTAAGAAATGTTGAATAGTATAGCAAGAAAATCATTCAATGCTTCATTAATTTGTTTTCTAAATAGAAAATAGTTAATCAAAAACAAAAAAAGGGCCTTTATAAGACCCAAAACTGTTGATTAAATCATCAGTTTTACGTTACAGAAGAGCTGCTTCTTCGACATTGTCCCCTTCTTCCAAACGTTTTTCCTCATAAGCTTTGAATACTGCTTCTGCCACAAGATTTCTTGTTTCAGAATTAATTGGATGAGCTATATCTTTAAACTCTCCATCGGGCATTTTTCTGCTCGGCATTGCTATGAACAATCCTTCCTGCCCTTCAATTATTTTGATGTCATGTACCACGAAGCAATCATCAAAAGTTACGGAAACGATTGCCTTCATCTTGCCCTCTGAGTTAATTTTTCTTACTCTGACGTCTGATATTTTCATGTCGTCACCACCTTCCCCCAAAAGATTATGTCTGTATAATTTCATATTCATTATACTATACTTATCAAAGAAATGCAAAAAAACATTTTCATTTTTGGATAAAAAAGTATGAAATTATTTTAACAATTTGTAATTAGGCACTATTTCTATTAAACCTTCCTTCTCATTTATCTTGTTTAACACCATGAGTGATAAATAATTATCAACAAGTTTCTTTTCAGGTTCCTTTGTTTCTATTACAACAGCAGTGCCCACAACCTCGGCATTGAACTCCCTCATCATGTCGGCCATGCCCTTGCATGTTCCTCCGCCCTTCATGAAATCATCCACAATAAGAACCTTTGAATTTTCCTTTAAAGACCTTCTGGACAATGACATTGTCTGAATATTGTTGGAAGAACCGGACACATAGTTTATGCTTACTGTGGCTCCTTCCGTAACTTTGTTGTTTCTTCTGATAACTGCAACCGGAACATTAAGCTTTTGCCCAGTCATAACGGCAACCGGTATTCCTTTTGTTTCAACCGTGATTATGTAATCAATTTTTATGTTTGAGAACTCCGAAGCAATAATCTTTGCTATATTTGTAACAATATTTGGATTGTTGAACAAATCAGTCATGTAAATGAATCCGCCGGGAAGAATTCTGTTTTTTTGCGAAAAAAGCAAGCACAATTCCGACAATATATCTGTCTTTTCTTCAATTCCCATGACAGGTATGAAAACAGCCCCTCCGGATGCACCTGAAATTGTTTCAATTCTGCCGTAATCCAGTTCATTGACAAGTTCTTTTACAATAGCCACATCTTCGCTTATTGTGGACTTTGCAGCGTTAAAAACTTCCGAAAAATAATTGTACGAAAATACGTAATTGGGTTTTTCGGCGAAAATTTTCATTAACGCTCCGATTCTTTGATTTCTTTTATATTTTTTCATATTAACTCCGCACGAATGTTTTATATGATTATACAATAAATGTTCGTATTGTTCAAGTCATTATTATATTTATTCGTAAACTTTTACTCAGTTTTTCTTGAAGAATTTTTGAACAGCCATTGAAACCCCGTTTCAGCGGTTATGATTGCCAGAAAAATAAATATGAATGCTATTATTGTCATAAGGGAATATTTTTCTCCCAAAAAAATCACTCCGAACAAACTTCCTATAACAGATTCCAGACTGAGAATAATTGCTGCATGAGTTGTTGATGTGTATTTTTGTCCGACTGTCTGCATGAGGAAGCATAGCATTGTAGTTATTAGTCCAAGATAAAGCATACTCAGGGTTCCGCTTAAGTTCAATGTTACCTTCTTGTTTTCAACAATCATCATTATGAAGAATATTACCGTACTGGTCAAAAGCTGCAGAGTTGACAAAATTACAGGGTCCTTATCCTGTGAAGCTATGCCGGTTGCAACCACCTGCCATGCAAATGATATGGCACATAAAAATGTCAGAAAGTCCCACTTGTTGAATTTTCCGAAATTATCAAAATCCACAGTCAAAAATATTATTCCCGCAAACATCAAGACAGCTGCAACAACATTGTTTTTTCCAGGTTTCTTTTTTGTGACCATCCAAAAGAAAAACGGAATCATGACAACTCCTGTTCCTGTCAGAAAAGCTGAATTTCCTGCTGTTGTTCCTTCCAGCCCGAATGTCTGCAATATGTATCCCAAGGCAAGGAACAGCCCCATG
>NZ_JAJUJR010000070.1 GCF_029265225.1 Sedimentibacter sp. | reverse complement strand
GGACTTTTATCCTGTACAGCGCATGGGAAAGCACCACAATGATGAAAATATATCAGGAGTCTTTGACAGCGCCACTGCTATAAGAAAGGCAATTTTAAATAATTCCCGCAGTATAAGCACCACTGAAAAAAGCATGGACATGATTGAAGAATTTTACGAAAAATTCAATGGATTCAATAATCTCAACAATTACATGGATATTTTGTACTATAAGATAATAGACCTGGGTACTGACGGGCTTAATGAAATATTTGAAGTTGCCGAAGGCCTCAACAACAAAATTTACGACAATCTGTACAAACATTCAACAGTGGACGATTTTATAATGAGCCTTAAGTCTAAGCGCTACACATATTCAAAATTAAGACGGTCAATGCTAAATATAATTTTAAACATAAAACATAGCGACATAAAATATTTTATGTTACCTAATCATCCTAAATATGTGAAGGTTTTGGCCTTCAACAATGTGGGAAGAAACATAATTAAGCTTGCAAAGGAAAATAATACTGCCTCAATAAACCGTTTTTCAGATTACAGAAAAAACAATTTACGTGCTGAAGAACTTCCCTTGTTCCGCCTAACAAGCAAATCCACAGACATGTACTACCTGCCATTTAAAAATAAGGAAATAAATCTTGAATACAGGCAAAATGCAGTATATATAAATGATAAATAAAAGCATATTCCCCCATGACTGCAATAAAATGTGTTATGGGGGTTGTATTATGTTCAAGCGAAACTTTATACCGGTACTTATTTTAATTTTTATAAGCTTATTTATACTTAAACCAGACATTGTGTCCGAAGGAGCCTTCAGGGGACTTAACATATGGGTGAACAACATCATTCCGTTCCTGTTTCCCATGTCTGTATTGTCCAACATTCTGCTTCAGTACAACTTCTTGTACAGTCTATTCGGGCGCATGTCTTATTTGTCTACGAAATTATTTAAAAGCAAGTTTGCTCTCATTCCGTTTTTCATCAGCTTCATATCGGGCTACCCTTCTGGAGCCATGGCCGTGAATATAATGGCAGGAAGCAAACGAATCAACCAGGATGAAGCAAATTACATGACCGTCTTTGCCAATGACTGCAGTTTTCAGTTCATTGCAGGTGCAGTTTCTTTTTCAATGCTAGGAAATTTTCATCTTTACCGCTACATTGCCCTTCCGCATTTTCTTGGTGCCCTTGCAATAGGCATGATGATGACAAAAAGAGAATCCCGCCTTGGCATGAACATAAGCGCTCTGAGAAAACCTGTCTTGTCGTTTAACAAGGCATTCAGCACAGCCATTTACAAATCAGTTTCAAGCATATTATCAGTGGGCGGAGTCATTGTTATTTTTTCGGTTATATCACACTTTTTAAGCGACAGTCTGGAAAGCATTGCAGCTTTTCTTAATATTAAAATGTATATAAGTGACATCATTTATTCCCTTTTGATCGGAGGCCTGGAACTCACAAACGGCTGCAGCATCATAACATCTTCATCATTTGTGCCTCTTGGAATGAAGCTGATAGTGATTAATTTTCTAATAAGCTTTTCAGGTATGTCCGTAATTTTTCAGACAATGGCTGTGGTGGATGAATTTGATTTTGACGTCAAAAGCTACATCGGATTCAAATTCATGCAGGGAGTGTTGTCTTCACTCATATGCACGCTCATGCTTATTTTCGCAGGGAATATATGTTGATTATAAAAGGAATAATAGGTATAATGATATCAGTAAATTTTAACAAGGTGATAAAATGATTAAGGTTACATTAGCAGGAACCGGCGGTATGATACCTCTTCCGGACAGATTTCTGGCATCATGCGTAATTGAATATAACGGAAGAAAAATCCTTATTGACTGCGGTGAAGGAACACAGGTTTCACTTCACAAGGGAAAAATAGGGATCAGCAAAATTGATACAATACTCCTCACCCATTGCCATGCTGACCATGTAACAGGACTTCCCGGACTTTTGCTGACAATAGGAAACAGCGGACGAACGGAACCTTTGGACATTATAGGTCCAAGAGGAAGTATCTCAATCATAAATTCTTTGCTTGTGGTGTGCGGTTATCTTCCGTTTGAAGTGAGGATGTCTGAACTTCATGACTCCAAGCCGGTTGAATTTGAACAAATAGGATTAAACATTACATCAATACCGCTTAAGCATCATATGAACTGTGTTGGCTACAGCTTCGAGCTTAAATTAAAACCTCACTTCAACCCTGAAAAGGCAAAAAGCTTGAATATTCCTGTAAACTTCTGGAGAACTCTGCACGGCGGAGAAAGTGTAAAAGTAATGGACAAAACAATTACTCCTGAAATGGTATTGGGTGAAGAAAGACCATCAATTAAAATATCATATGTAACAGATACAAGACCGGTTGACTGGATAAAAAAAATTGTCAGGGGCTCAGATTTGTTCATATGCGAAGGAATGTACGGAGATGATGAGCAAAAAGAAAAAACTTCTGAAAAAATGCACATGATTTTTTCAGAAGCTGCTGAAATTGCCCTTGAATCTCATGTAAAGGAACTGTGGTTAACCCATTTCAGCCCTGCCATGACAAATCCTGTAGAATACATAAAGTTTGCAAAGGCTATATTCCCCAACACTTTTGTTGGTCATGACCATATGACTAAATATTTAAAACCGGAAGAATAACAATAATCAAGAATGAAGAGTGAAGAATTAAGAATTAAGAATTAAAAGAAGGGATTGTGCGAGTTGCACAATCCCTTAAATTTAACTTATAATTAATTTTTAACTCTTAATTGTATTTATTTATTTCTTTCCTTTCAATCTCTTCAGACGGAAAAAGTCTTCTCTTTCCTTCTCTTCCAAGACTTCCTGGATGTATTTTACCTGTTCTCTGTACTTTGGTATTTGAACATGCTGCAAGGCATTTGTTCTTTTTTGTGTCTTTTGTATTTCTTTGGCAAGTTTGAAAACTGAATTTTCAATTTCCGCCAGTTCGTACATTTTAAGCTTTGCTTTGCAAAACATCTGTCTTGCTTCATCGAGAGATGCATTTGTTGAATAGAAACCATAGGCAGGAAGAATGTCATCTTCCTTGTATTTCAGAGTGGGAATATCCACGCCCATAACGCTTTTCAACAAAATGTCGTAGTGTTCATCAGTGGGTATGCCATAGCTTATGTCTTCAACATTTTTTACACCCAATGTCATGTTTGCTTTTTGCAATACTGCATAAGCTTCAGCCATTACGTCATAAATTTCATTTTGCATGCTTCGTGCCTTGTCTACAAATACCATCATTTCTTTTATAAGAATGTTCCTTTTTTTATCTAAAAGCTCATATCCCTTTTTAGAAAGCTCAAGGGATGACTTTGCTTTTATGAGGTTAGATTTTGTAGGTGCAACCATCACTGCCATAACTATCTCTCCCTGTTGTGTACGTAATATTTAGACAACATTTCAGGTTTCACACGATCAAGTTCTGTTTCAGGCAATATTGACAAAACATACCATCCAAGGTCAAGAGTTTCATTTATGTTTCTGTTTTCATTCTTGTCCTGAGCTATAAATTTGTTTTCAAGCTCACGTCCGAACTGCAGATACAATTTATCTGTATCCCCCAGATCATCTTCACCGATAATCTGTGAAAGGCTTCGTATATCCTGTACCTTTGAGTATGAAGCATAAATCTGGCTCTGCAGATCTGAATGGTCTTCTCTTGTAAATTCAGCACCAATACCGTCCTTCATAAGACGTGAAAGTGACGGCAGAATGTCTATTGGCGGATAAATTCCCTTGTGGTTCAATTCCCTGTTAAGAACTATCTGTCCTTCAGTAATGAATCCTGTCAAGTCAGGTATCGGATGTGTTATATCATCATTAGGCATTGTCAGTATAGGTATAAGAGTTATTGAACCTTCACGGCTCTTAAGCATTCCGGCTCTTTCATAAATCGTTGAAAGGTCTGAATACAAATATCCCGGGTATCCCTTACGTGACGGAACTTCTTCCTTCGCTGATGAAATTTCACGAAGTGCTTCCGCATAACTAGTCATGTCAGTCAAGATTACCAACACGTGCATATTGTTTTCAAAAGCAAGATATTCAGCTGCTGTAAGAGCACATCTTGGTGTTGAAATTCTTTCAATAATAGGGGCATCTGCTGTATTCAGATACATTACAACGTGGTCAATAACCCCTGCAGACTCAAAGCTTTTTCTGAAGTAGTCAGCATCATCGTGACGAACTCCCATTGCACCGAAAACAACTGCAAAGTTATCCTTTGTTGCTCCCTTTATTTTAGCCTGTTTTACTATCTGAGCTGCCAGTTCATTGTGTGACATACCGTTTCCTGAGAATATAGGAAGTTTCTGTCCCCTAATGAGTGTCATAAGTGAATCTATTGCAGAAATACCTGTCTGAATGAAGTTCTTTGGGTATCTTCTTGCAACCGGATTTATTGGTCTACCGTTAATGTTTTGTTTTACCGGTGAAATTACCTGGTAAGCATTATCAATTGGCTCGCCTACTCCATTGAATGTTCTTCCCAGTATTTCCTTTGACAAAGGAATTGTAAGCGGTTCAGCAAGAAACTTTACAGAAGAGTTGTCTGTTGATATTCCTGTTGTTCCTTCAAAAACCTGAGCGATTATTTTATCGCCTTCAATTTTTATTATTTTTCCTTTTCTTGTTTCATTTTCATCAACCCTGATGTTTATTGTTTCACCATAGGAAGCATCTTCAATGCCTGTAAGAACTATTAACGGGCCTGCAATTTTTTGTATTTTTAAATATTCTTTTTTCATATCAACACTCCCTATTCATACTTTAATCTCAAGCTGCTGTAAACATCAACAATCTTGTTCATCAATTCATCAAGCAGCTCTAATTTGTCATTCGGGATTTCATATTTGATTTTTAATATATCTTGAATAACAGACTCGGTTCTTATTACAGAAATTGGAATGCCTATTTTAACGCAGGCCAAAGCTTCTTCATAGAATGTATCTATAACTTTAAGCATCAAATATTGCTTTTTAAGCACAACGTAAGTGTCTTCCGCGTGCATTGCATTTTGCTGCAAAAATCCTTTTTTGATAATTCTTGCTGTTTCAAGTACAAGCGCCTGGTCGTTAGGAAGAACATCTTCTCCAACCAGCTGGACTATTTCATTTAATTTTTCTTCTTCCTGCAGAAGAACAATCATTTTATGTCTTAATTCAAGCATGTCAGGAGCAACATTTTCTTCGTACCATTCTGAAAGCATGTCAACATATCCTGAGTAGCTTGTAAGGTAGTTGATTGCAGGATAATGTCTTGCATAAGCAAGCTTCTTGTCGAGTCCCAGGAATGCTGAAACGAAACGCTTAGTATTTTCTGTAACAGGTTCTGAGAAGTCCCCTCCAGGAGGAGATACAGCACCGATTATAGTAATTGTTGCTTCGTCATCATTCAATGTCTTAACACAGCCGGCTCTTTCATAAAATTCTGCAAGCCTTGATGGCAAATATGCCGGGTATCCTTCTTCAGCAGGCATTTGTTCAAGACGTCCTGAAATTTCACGAAGGGCTTCTGCCCATCTTGAAGTTGAATCTGCCATTATGGCAACGTCATAACCCATGTCTCTGAAGTATTCAGCCATAGTGATTCCTGTATATATGCTGGCTTCACGGGCAGCAACAGGCATGTTTGATGTATTTGCTATAAGAATAGTTCTTTCCATCAACGGTCTGTTTGTGCGAGGGTCAATAAGTTTTGGGAATTCTTCCAAAACGTCTGTCATTTCGTTTCCGCGTTCTCCGCAGCCTATATATACTATTATGTCGGCATCACACCATTTAGCAAGCTGATGCTGAGTAACAGTCTTTCCTGTACCGAATCCTCCAGGAAGACCGACAGTTCCGCCCTTAGCTATTGGATAAAATGAGTCAATAACTCTTTGTCCGGTAATAAGCGGCTTGTATATTGGAATTCTTCTGTTTATTGGTCTTGCTTTTCTTACAGGCCACTTTGTGGACAGTGTAAGATTGGCAAGTTCTGTGTTGTCTTTTGTGAGAACAACAACTGTATCATTTAAAGTATATTGTCCGTTTGGTTTAACTTCTTTAACTGTTCCGCTTACATTGATTGGAACCAGCAATTTATGAAGAATTCTTTGAGTTTCCTGAACAGTTGCATAAACTTCGCCTGGTTTTAATTTATCTCCTGGCTTAACCGTAATTGTAACGTCCCATTTTTTTTCTTCATCAAGAGTCAAAAGACCAATTCCTTCAGGAATGAAGTCCTGAGACATGTTTTGGATTTTGTTCAATGGCCTTTGAATACCATCAAATATGTTGCCTATCATGCCTGGACCCAAAGTTACAGACAAAGGGCTTCCTGTTGAGTAAATCTTTTCACCAGCCTTCAGTCCTTCTGTTTCTTCGTATACCTGCACTGTAGCAATGTCTCCGTCCAAAGAAACAACTTCTCCTATAAGCTTTTGAGTTCCCACAGTAACCATTTCGTTTACTTTGAATGAACCCATATTGAGCCCTTTGACAACAGGTCCGTTTATTGAGTTAACAATACCTTCGTTTCTATTCATTTAAGTCACCTGCCTCTAAAGCCTCAAAAATTGTCTGCATGATAAATGTCTTGTTGTCTTCAAGAACAGCGTCTATTGACAAATCCATTTTGATGTCCTTGTCAGGTATAACTGCTATGAAGCCGCCCATAATATCATTTGTTGTTTTAAATTCTATATTTTTGCAGCTTTTATTTTTAGAAAGTTCTTTTTGGATAAAATCTGCATGTCTTTGTTTGTCGTTTTCTGTTAATTGAATAACCAGATTGCATTCACCATAGCTGTTCAATAAATTTTCCAAATTTGAAATCAAGCTGTTCAAATATGTTTTGTACTTTTCTGAAACAATGAAATCCGATAATCTTTTTTTGAATGTTTCCATGAAAGTATAATAATATTTTTCTTTTAATACTATAATCTCTCTTTTTATGATTACCTTTGATCTGCTCAAGCTTTCAGTCTTTTTCATTTCAGCCTTTTTCGCAGCTCTTTCCTCGATGGACTTTGCCATCTGATTTGCTTCATCCATGCTTTTCTTGATTTTCAAATCATATTGCTTATCCATTTCCTTTAATTCTTCATTGAGACTTTTGTCCATGGAATTGTTTATGAGCTTGGAAAACAGTAATAATTTTTGTTCTATCGTAACCATAAATCACCTCATATATGAATGCCGACGGATTCTCTTATGTTATCCGCTATGGCATTTGATTCCCTTACGGACCCGTGTCTGTCAGGGATTTCTATAATGAGTGGAGTTTTAGATTTAAGTTTCATTTCCATAACCACATCATTAAGCATGTCAACTATTTTTTCAGTAAGGATCAGTATTCCAATTTCCTTATCCTGCATTGCATTTTTTAAAGCTTTATTGGCTTCATCCCTGTCTTTGGCAATTGTTCCGTTGATGCCTGCAAGTCTTAGTCCAACCCAAGTGTCTCTGTTATCACTTATCAAAAATGACTTCATATTAAGTTCTCTTTTCTATTGATTTTATTATACGAACAGAATCAATATAGAAATAATCAAACCGTAAATTGCGATACCTTCAGACATACCAACGAATATCAATGTCTTACCAAGAAGTGATGAATCTTCTGAAATTGCTCCGATTGCTGAAGAACCAACTGATCCAACTGCGATACCTGTTGCTATTGTTGCAATACCTGTTGAAAGTGCTGCTGACAAATACTTAAGACCTTCACCGATTCCAATTGCTCCTGCTGCAGCTTCTGTTGTAGCTTCAGCTGTTTCTGCAAATACATTGCCTCCGAATATTGTTGATACTATAGCACCAACCATGATCAGTCCAAATGCTGATACAGTTGTTAAAATTGCCTTTTTGATGTTTCCTTTTTTACCGCTTTTCATAACTTTTCTTCCATATAATGTTGTTCCGATTGATACTGCAGCTGCAGCTATAATAAATAAAATTTGCATAATTTTTACTTCCCTTTCTTTTTATTGTTTTATTTTGTAAGTTTAAGTGGTTTAAATGCTACGCCTTCACCCTTGAAATATTTGCTGAACATTTCATAATATTGAAGACGAAGACCCTGAATAAATACTACAACACCTTCAAGTGTCAAGATCAAAATATTTCCTACTACTAAAATAAGAATTTTGGCTAAAATGTTGTCCATCATTTCTGAAATTACCATGAATGCCAGGAACAAACCTGCATGGTTCAGTGCAAATGCGCCAACACGGACGAATGAAATTGAATTTGACATTGCTCCCAGGAATGTTTCAACTGCTTCAAATATGCTTTCAGTGAAATATTCTCCTGGAGATTCATGGAACAATGGTCTGTGATTTTTCACCATGTTTGCCAGAGGCTGTTTTAAAATGATCAATAAAATGCTAACCAGCAGAACCATGAGCGGAACCATCACAGGAACAGCTATTATTCCGGTCAAAGCTACAATTGTCATTATGAAGCTCATGAAAAAGATATAACCGAATATACCGTTCTTGCCAAACACGCCTTCTTCAATGTTTCCATTTTTAAGGGAATTCGTGATTCCATATACAAAAGAAACTGTAAGAGCAAATATACCATAAAGAATTCCTACCGCAAGAATCATCGGAATGTTGTCCGGACTCAATGGGCCGCCGTGAATCAAGCTTGGAAGCCATGGCAGCTGCTCATGTTCCAAACCGAACATACTTCCATAAACAAATCCGAATATAATTGAACTTGCACCCAGTCTCATGACAATTTCAGCAAAATCACCGATTTTCTTTTTCAATGCCAGGCCAAGCAGAAAATATACAAGTCCTTGTCCTATATCACCAAACATTATACCAAAAGCCAGGCAGAAAGTAATTGCAAGAAATGGTGTAGGGTCAAGCTCATAATATGAAGGAAGACTGTACATTTTAACTATTGTTTCAAAAGGTCTCGTGAACCAGTTGTTTTTTAACTTTGTAGGCGGAACAACCTGTGTGCCAAGTTCTTCTGCTGTCTTCTGAGTGAGCATGTATTTCTTGGAAACCTTGGAAATGTCATTTTTTACATTTTCAAGCTCGCTTTCCTGAACCCATACGTCAACTGCAAATATGTTGTTTCCTATTTCAGCCTTATCTGTTACCTCTTTGATTCGTTCTTCAAGGTTGAGAATATTGTAAAGTCTGTTGATTGTGCTTGCATTTGTCTTCTTTTCAGCTTCAATTGCTGCTGTAAGACTTTCAATTTCATTATTGAGTTTATTCAGGCGCTCATCAATCTGGTTAATTACTTCCAAAGTTGTGCCTGTCATTCCTTCAGGTCTTTCAAGTCTGGTCCAGTTCAATGATTTTAATAGGTTATCTGTTTCTCCTTTGAATTGTTTCGGATACATAATCATGTATATATCTTCATCTGAAGAATTGATAATACCGATCTTCATTACTATGGCACTGAGATTTTCATAATTTTTCTTCAAACGCCACCTGTTTTC
>NZ_JAJUJR010000074.1 GCF_029265225.1 Sedimentibacter sp. | reverse complement strand
CAGTCTCTGCAGGAATTCAAGAGATTAGTAGAATAAAAATCAAACGGATCTATGGTTGTTGAAGTATACTCCGGCGGCTCACTGGGAACATGGAGAGATACAATTGAAGGCCTTGAGCCAGGAATAGTTCAGATTGTATGTGAAAGCATCGGAACATTGGAAGCATACAGCCCGACAGCCGGCATAGATGCGTATCCATATTTGTACAATGATTATGAGCATTATAAAAAAGTAATGCTTAACGGCGAAATTGGTGAAAAACTTCTTACAACTGTAGGAGAAGAAGGCGGTTTTGTACTCATGGGACCATCAAACAGAGGTGCCAGAGTCATGACATCCAACAAGAAAATTGAATCTGTAGATGATTTGAAGGGCGTTAAAATAAGAGCACCTGGAATCCAGATGTATATCAAGACTTGGGAATATTTAGGGGCTTCACCGGTACCAATGGATGCATCAGAAATTTATACAGGACTGCAGCAAGGTACAGTTGATGCACAGGAAAACCCTGTAATGTATGCTTACGGCAATGCATTCTATGATGTTTGCGATTATCTTGTATTGACTAACCACGTATTCAGCACAGACGTATTCATATTCAACGACGATTTCTTCAACGGCCTTCCTGCAGAACAACAGCAAGTATTCAGAGATGCTGCCAAAGAAGCAGGCGATTTCAGAACAAAGCTGGTTGAAGACAAGGAAGCTGATACAATCAAACTCATGGAAGAAAAAGGAATGGAAGTGCTTCGCCCTGACGTATCAAAATTCCAGGCTAAGCTGACTGACTTTGCAAAAGAATTTCCAAATCTTACTTCTTTAGTTGAAGAAATACATGCAGCAAAATAATTAAACTCTTAAAGCTTATTCACGGGTCGTTGTGAATAAGCTTTAGTTTAAAAAATAAGTATTAAGGAGGAACAATTCAGATACAAAAGTAGCTGAATTTTATTAATAATATGAAATTAATACTGGATAAGCTTGAAAAAGTAATTTTAGGAATACTGGCAGTATTATTTGCTGTAATGGTTGTAGCATTATTTTTCCAGATAGTTATGAGGTTTGTTTTTAAAAATGCCAATACATGGTCCGAGGAACTGACAAGATATTCATTTGTCTGGCTTTCAATGCTGGGAGCATCGGTAGCAACAAGAAGAAGCAGAAATATGGATGTTGATTTTCTGGTTAAAAAGATGCCTAAGGTGCTGAGGATTATAAATACAGTGTTTACAAGAAGCTTAATTATCGCATTTTTGCTTGTAATAATCATCTATGGAGTGAATTTGGTAGGAATGACTTTTAAACAATTGTCAGCCGGTTTGAGGGTACCTATGGCATACATGTATGGAGCAGTACCTACAGGCGGAGTATTGATGCTCCTATTCACAATTGAAAATATTATAAAAGATATAAAAAACAGCAGGGTTAAGGAGGGCTAAGATGGGTGGCATACTGATTATATTGATTTTGGTTTTTTCTGCTATTGGAATTCCAATTGCATTTTCTCTAGGGGTTTCATCACTTATAACAATTATGCATGAAGGGCTTCCCCTCATAGTAATTCCCCAGAAGCTGTTTAATGGCATGGATTCTTTCCCTCTGCTGGCTATTCCGTTTTTTATGTTATCCGGAGACCTTATGAACGGAGGCGGCTTGAACAAAAGAATTATAAGGGTGGCAAATGCATTTTTAGGCAATCTGCCCGGCAGCCTTCCCATAATCACCATTGTTGCATCAGCATTTTTTGCAGCAATTTCAGGTTCTGCAGTAGCAACAGTTGCAGCAATCGGAGGAATAACAATACCTGCAATGATAAAGCAGGGATATCCGGACCATTATGCTGCAGGCATAGCTTCATCCGCATCGATTGTTGGACCTATAATTCCTCCAAGCATAGCACTGATAGTTTACGGAGCTTCCCTGCAGCTTTCAATCAGTGAGCTTTTTCTGGCGTCAGCCCTGCCTGGAGTTTTAATAAGTGCATCCTTTATACTTGTAGCAGTCTACCAGGCTAAGAAACACAATTATCCAAAGGAAGGAAAAGCTGACTGGAAGGAAAAAAAGGAAGCCATAATAGATGGATTCTGGGCTTTAATGATGCCTGCCATTATACTTGGAGGAATATTCTCCGGGTTATTCACACCTACAGAAGCTGCTGTCGTTTCAGTTGTATATGCTTTTGTAATAGGACTGTTTGTTTATAAGGGATTTACTTTGAAAGACCTTCCTAAGATTCTGAGCGAGGCTGCTGTTTCAACTGCCACCATAATGTTGATTTTAGCAACATCTAAAATACTTGCATGGGTAATAACAGTAATCAATTTGCCTGTAATGGTTGCCAATGCAATGCTGAGTTTGACCGACAGTTCATTCCTGATATTGATGTTGATTAACATAATATTGCTTATTGTGGGATGCCTAATGGAGTGCAATGCAGCTATTATCATACTCATACCTATACTTGTACCGATTGTAACGCAGTTAGGCATGTCGCCTATTACGTTTGGTGTTGTAATGACAGTCAACCTGTGCCTGGGATTACTTACTCCTCCTGTTGGCGTTTGTTTGCTACTTGGTTCACAAATGGCAGGGTCGAAGTTTGAAAAAGCAGTGATTTCTATGCTTCCGTTTTTTGCAGTAGGTATTGCAACATTGCTTTTAACAACTTATTGGCCGCCATTGACTATGTGGCTGCCAGGACTGTTGAAATAATAATGTTTAATTAAAAAAGCTTTAGTAATTCAATTCTGGAGGAAATTATTATGAAGAAAATTGGCTTTATGGGAATGGGTCTCATGGGGTTTCCTATGGCTGTAAATATATTAAAGGGAGTGGGAGAACCAATCCTAGGTTTTGACGTTATAGCAGAGAAAAGAGAAAAATTCGTAGAATGTGGCGGTATATCAACTGACAATCCTATGGATGTATACGCATCCTGCGATATCATTTTTACCAGTCTGCCTAATCATGCTGTTATTAAAGAAGTAATTGAAGGCGCAATCAAGAATTGCAGACCGGGAACAATTATTGTCGATACTTCATCAACTGCACCGAATATTGTTAAAGATCTTTATGAAAAAGCAAAGGCAGCAAATATGTATCTCCTTGATTCGCCTATTAGCGGAGGAGAACCTGGAGCAAAAGCAGGAACACTTGCGGTTATGACAGGCGGAGAAAAAGAAATTTTTGACGAAGTCAAGACTCTCCTTCATATGATAGGAGTTCCTGTTTATACAGGACCGTCAACCACAGGCAGTATAGCAAAACTTGCCAATAATATTATTGGGGGAGCATACCTTGTTGCAATGTCCGAAGGCTATGCCTTTGCTGCCAAGGCAGGAATTGATCCGGAGCTTCTTTTCAATGCAACTAAATCAGGATTCATTGGTGGTCCCATGTACGAAAATAAAATTCCAAAGCTCGTGAACAGGGATTTTGAGCCTGGGGCGAGAATTGCCGTACACCGCAAGGACATCATTAATGCAAAACATTTAGCACATGAAATAGGAGTTGATCTTCCCATGACCGACGTAGTGCTGCATGTCATGGACTGGATGGATGATAATGGTATGATTAATGAAGATCAAATTGCCATGGTAAAGTATTATGAAAAGAAAATGGATACATTTGTTGAGAAAAAAGAAAAGTAAAAAAATCTTATCCTATAGACAGTATTAATGCATCAGTTGACAATTTGAATTTAATTGATAGAACCCTCCTTAGAATATTTCCGATTTAATTTATATAAATTAAATCGGAAATTATTATATTATGAATAAACAGGTTTTCTTTGATACAGTTGTGGTATAAATTGGAATACAATTTTAGAAAACGTTTGGAAAATTTTCTTGAAACTTGTCGGCTTTAATGATATTCTGTTGTGAATTGGACATTATGAAAGGGGCTTAACGTATGATATTAGAGACACTCATTAACAGCATAATATTGATGGCTATATTGATGGCTGTTGGTTATTACTTAAGAAGCAGAAGTATTTTAAATGATGATGCAGAAAATTCCTTGTCTTTTATACTTGTGAACATTACAATTCCTGCCATGGTCATCAAGGCAATGTACATTAAATTTTCTTTTGAACAGGTAAAAACAGGGCTGTCCCTGCTTGGTATAGCTATTGTATTTCATATTATTTTAGTAATGCTTGGTAATTTGGGTTCAATCAGGACAAAGGATGAAGAAAAGAAAAAGACGTTTAAGTTTACAGTTCCTTTGATGAACTGCGGATTCATGGGATTTCCCCTTGTCAATCAGCTTTATGGAAACGGAGCAATGTTTTATGCAACAATGTTTCAGACTCCAAACATCATACTCATGTGGACATACGGAATGGCCCTGATGATTGGAAAAGACAAAGGCAAGAGCAATGTGAAAGATATATTATTAAATCCCGGAATGATAGGGATTTATGTGGGACTGTTCTTGTACATAACACAGATAAAACTCCCGATGTTTGCATCAAATCTCATGGATTTGCTTAACAATGTCACTACGGTTTTAGCAATGATCATTATAGGAAGCAAAATTAAGACCATGGGAGTGAGAGAATCACTTGTGAACAGACAAGCTTACTATGCCACATTTTTCAGGCTTGCTCTTTCTCCGTTAATAATGATTATAATGTTCAAATTCATTGATTTTGAACCCATGATTGAGCAGATATTCATAATTTACGCAGCCCTTCCGGTTGCAACTTTGATGCCTATTCTGGCGCAAAGATATGGTTCTGATGGCATATTTGCTTCTAAAGTAGTTGTTATAACGCATTTGTTCTCCCTTGTGACAATACCGTTGTTTTTCTGGCTTTATTCTGTAATTTAATAGTGGTGAACAATTTTGTGGACTTGTGCTTGCAAGTCCTTTTTTGTTGTCAATTATTGTCTGAAATAGCAAACAAATATGTATTGACATTATCTGTACTACGACATATAATACAGTTACTGTACTAAGTGTACTAATACAGATAGTATTATTCCGACAGGAGGTGTAAAATGATAAAGAT
The DNA here is from genome assembly GCF_029265225.1 of Sedimentibacter sp. Classification (GTDB taxonomy): domain Bacteria; phylum Bacillota; class Clostridia; order Tissierellales; family Sedimentibacteraceae; genus Sedimentibacter. Next base: position 4,271 of record NZ_JAJUJR010000074.1, on the reverse strand, counting down.
TGACAACAATAGTTCAAAGGCTATTTATGAGCAGATATACGATGAAATGACAAGGCTTATACTGTCAAAAGCTCTGAAACCTGATGAAAAGATGCCCTCTGTAAGGGAACTTGCGGCCATGATTAAAATAAATCCCAACACAATTCAAAAGGCCTACAAAAGCCTGGAGGAGGACAATTATATTTATACTGTGAAGGGCAAAGGAAATTTTGTTAAAAATGCAGATGAATTAAGGAGTGTGCAAATAAAGTCCATGGAAGAAAAACTGATCAGCACCATTAAATCATTAAAGGAACTGGGGCTTGAAGACGAAGAAGTCATCAGACTGGTTAAGAATATATTGAATGAAGACAATAAGTAGAGGAGGACATTATGCTGAGAGTAGAAAATTTAAGCAAGAAGTTCGGAGATTTTAAAGTATTGAGCAATGTGAGCATAAATGCCGAAGCAGGACAGATTTACGGTCTGGTGGGTTCAAACGGCTGCGGCAAGACAACTCTTTTAAAACATATAATGACTATTTACAATCAGGATGAAGGAAATGTTTATTTTAATGACGAGAAGGTTGTGGAAAATTCAGAAACAATAAGGGACTTTTATTATGTTCAGGACAGTCTGTTTTTTCCATATCAGTATTCTTTGAAAAAGCTGTTTCTTTATGAAAAGCTCATGTATAAAAACATTTCAGAAGAAAAGTTCAACAAGCTTGTTCATTATTTCAACATAGATGCAGACAAAAATCTGAACAAGATGTCCAAGGGGCAAAAAAAGCAGGCTGCTTTCGTGCTGGCCGTTGCAGTTCAGCCAAAGGTTCTGCTGCTGGATGAAATTGTAGACGGACTTGATGCCGTAATAAAAAGAAAGTTCTGGGACGTGCTGATACAGGAAGTAATGGATAACAATATGACCGTCATCATATCTTCCCATGACCTGAAGGAATTAGACAACATATGCGACAAGGTCGGTATAATGCATGAGGGAAAAATACTTAAAGAAGAAAACCTGGAGAAAATGAAGGTTGACATAAAGAGGGTGCAGTTTGCCCTTGAAGGTGAGTTTAACCCATCTGATTACAGTAAATTTAATATATTAAAAACATTGAAAATAGGAAGCATAAACATATGCACTCTTTCGGGAGATGCAGATGAATTTGAACAACAGCTTAAAAAGAATTACAAGGTAATTTTGTTTGACAGGCTGTCAATGAGCCTTGAGGAACTATTCATAACAGAACTGGGAGGTGCCGGATATGGATCTGAAGAAAAATAACACATTCAATGCTTTGCTCATTAATTCTCTTAAATCCAAAAAAGGATGGTTCTTGCTTTCAACAACTGTCATTTTTGTTACAACACTGCTCATACCTTATATTTTACAGGCAGATGAGGAATTTTTCATATACTTTGGAATTGTTGAATTGTTTGTGTTGGTATTTATAAATTGCCTTGTGGACAACAACTTTCTTCACAACGATTCAAAGCTTGCTTATTATAAGTCGAAGCCTGTTCCCATGAGGGAACAGATGAGCGTAAACATAGCTGCAGACATGATTTTCACGGCGTACTTGCTGCTTCTTATAGTATTGTCAGTTGTGTTTCAGGGACTGAGAATTGAAATTCTCGAAGCTTTCAAATTCATAATACCCTGGCTTGCTGCAGGTGTCCTTCTTGTTTCTTTGTCTTCCATACTTGCAGGAAACACAATCATGGCCGGCGCAATGACAATATTCAACTTTTGTCTGCCGCTCATAATTTACCTCATAATAATGTTTGTTTTCTCAATACTTGAAAACATAGTTGCAGGCTTCAGCGCCAACGTACTGATGGAATATTTCGTTAACAAGTTTTACAATCCCGAGTATATATACTTTATCAGGTATTCTGAAGAATCTGTTGATTTCATATATATACTGCTTATTGGAGCAATTCTTGTAGGAATAACATTGCTCATATTCAAATTCCTTAAGAAAAGGAAGAACGAAAACACGGGAAATCTTATTGTGTTTGACGGCTACAAGTACTTTGTATCTGTGCTTGCAAGCCTCATAGTTCCGGCTGCCTTTTCCATAATGTCCTATGACAACAACGTAATGAACAAAATTACAGTATCAATATTAATGGCATTGCTGTCTTATTATATTATAGTTGCAATCATTGAAAAATCTTTCAAAATATCAAGGTTGTCCTTAAAGGTGTTTGCAGTGAGCATTGTGTTGTTTGCTGCGGCTACGGGAACGACCATAATGCTTGCAAACCAGCACAAGGCAGATGTTCCTGACATTGAACACGTGAAGATGGCTTATGTGGGCAACGACAGATATGTTTTCAATTACATTGATAATTTAGACGAAGACATTTTGAACAACCGAGACAAATTTCTGAAGTGGCAGAAGGAAAGAGGATTGATATTGTTCACTGAAAAAGATTCAATTGAAAATATTGCAGATCTACACAGGGAACTAATAGCAGGGCTTGATTACAATTATGAGGACTACTACATGAGCAGCATAGTAATTTCATACCTTATGGATGACGGGAGTGTAGTAATCAGAGATTACAAGATTACAGACAACGACGATGCTGACAATGAAACTAAGGATGAACTTGCCTATGATATACTAAATTCTGATGAAATGAAAAGAAACAAGTATTTTTATCTTTATGATGAAGAAAATTATAATTCGGAATACCTGTACTGTTATGTGACATATACAGATAAGGAAGGAATAGCAGCTGACAATGTGGACTTTGATGAAATCAGGGAATACCTTAAGAAGGATGTTGACAAACAGGTTATCGACTTTGAAAATGCCTTCGGAGCGCTTGGATTTTACTACTATGATTATGCAAAAGAAAAGGAATTCTACAGGGGGTATACTCTTCAGATAATCGACAAGAGGATTCAGGGAGAAAAGGTAGACAGGGGAGTGGATGTCATAAATCTTACAGGATTTGAAAACACTCTTAACCACCTGAATTTAAAATAATGATAATATAATTAAAAATTAGAGCCTGAAAAGGCTCTTTTTTAATAAAAAAGCATTTGTATGCACAAATGCTTCATTCAATTCTTAACTTTTAACTCTTAATTTTAAATGTTTATGTTTGTCCCAAGTCTTTGTATGAGGGCAACTGACGGCAGCTGTGTCTTTGCTATTGTAACATTGTCGTTTAAAACTATTTTTACCGGGTTGTTCTGGTCTTCAACAATTATGTTTCTTGCCTTCACGTCTGAAAGATTTACTGTGTTTACCCTGGATGCAGATATGACAATGTCTCCAAGCACAACAACATTTTTTATATATACGCTTCCTGTTCCTACTGAATCAAGGATGTTTAAATTTCCCACAACTACTGCACTGTAATATGATTCGTTGTAATTTGTGATGTTGAATCCTCGCTCTATATTTTCATTTTCAACTATATCGCAGATAATTTTTACGGCTTCTGCTCTGGTGAGAGCCTTTGCAGGCATGTACACACCTGTTGGATATCCTAAGATGTAGCCCTTGTTGTAGACTGTGTTTACGCTTGGCTTGGCCCATTCCTGTATGGTGCTGTAATCTTTCAGCAGTGTTGCTCCTTCTCCGTCAATGTCTCCTGTGGTAATGGTGCAGCTCACAACTTTTGCAACTTCCTCACGCTTGATTGGATTGTTGGGTTTGAAGGTGTTGTTTTCATAGCCAGAGAAAAATCCTGAAGCCACTGATTTTTGAATTTCGGCATAAAACCAGTCATTTTTGCTTACATCTGTGAAACTTAAGGCTGATTTGTTTTCAGTGTGCAGTGCATTGTTTAAGAGCTTTGAGAATTCTGCTCTAGTAACTGTTCGGTCAGGTTTGAATGTTCCGTCTTCATATCCTGAAACGAAGCCGAGCTTAACAGCTTTTTCAATCCAGCTTTTTGCCCAGTGGTCTGAAATGTCAGAAAAGGAAACACTTCCGGAAGTTGAGCTTAAAACGCTTGCTGCAGCTACAGAAGCTTCCTGTACGTTTGTGTTTGTTTCAGTACTGATTTCTTCAGTTTCTTCTTTGTCCTGAACTTCAGTGAAATCCGGCTCATTTGTTATTGCATCAAGTACGCTTGCGTATGTTATGCCATTCATGTTTATTGTAATGCCTATGCACAGTCCCAGGACTGATACTTTCTTTATAATATTTTTCAAAATGTCCTCCTTATTTTGCATGTCTTTATATTAGACTCAAATTCAAGCCTTTTTGTTCCGACACAATAGAAAAATATGTATTTCTTAAGTTAATTATAGTTTTTTTG
>NZ_JAJUJR010000101.1 GCF_029265225.1 Sedimentibacter sp. | reverse complement strand
TTCCAGGTTAAAGTCCGTGCTGGAGGATTCGGGAAATTTTACTCTGGTACTGCGAATTATATTTCCTTCCAGATCATCGAGCCTGTATTCATTGTTTCCCGCTTCCTGAACAGGCTGGTTTGTAGAAAAATGAAGAATAAAGACGTTGCTGTCTATTTTATCATTGTACACTATGTTGTAATCCTTGATATAATTCTTATCATTAAAAAACATTTCCGGCTCAACACTGTAAATTTTGTTCTTTCCGAAAAGGCTGCATGCTCTCTTGTAATCTGCAAGGTTTCTGAAGATTATGCTCTTTAAATATCTGATGGGAACAGGTTCATCAATAATAAGTTCTGCTTGTTTTTTTCGTGTGAGGATCTTATTCATGTTTTCACTTAAATCTTCTTTTTGCTCTATTTTAAGCACAGTATTCCAGTCTATTTTTTTGCTGAAAAATTCATTGTCCGTTCCAAACTTAGTGTATATGGAATCAGCATCTCCGTCTGTAAACACTGACAAGTCAAAACAGATTATTTCCTCACTGAACACAAGGCATACAGGTACATCCATATTCAGACGGCTGTTGCATTTTTGTGCGAAGTAAAATCTCGTGCAATTTTTCAAATCATTGCCTGCTTCAATGTCTTTATCCCATGCATCCGTAAACTCAATGCCATTTGCATAGCAAAGAGCCCTGCTGCAAAGATATCCTATTTCTATTATTGAACTTAAGTTTGAAAAGTCTGTGTAGTGCAGAAGCCCCCTGAACTTATGCTCTTCTTTCAACTTTTTAGTCGTTTCCTTCAGCTTATCGCAATCGCTCTTCACATAAATTCCTCCTCACATCTTTAATAATTTATATTAGTAAAGGTTTTCATTTATGTGATTAAAATTGAAACTATTTTTTATAAAAATAAAGGCAATGCTTTCGCATTGCCAAAATTATTCTGTATATTCTCTGGCTTCTTCTTCATTTCTCAAAACTCTTAATGTTCCAAGGGCCAGAGATTCCATTTCATTTTCCCCTGCCATTATTTCAACAGGAGCTATAAACTCAACTCTTTCTCTGATCATATCTGTCATCATTTTTGAATATGCAATGCCGCCTGTTAAAATTATGGCGTCAACATTCCCTTTCAATACCGTTGAAAGTTCGCCTATTCCTTTTGCAATCTGATATGCCATTGCTCTATAGACAAGACTTGCTTCATCATTGCCCTCATGAATCATCTTTTCAACTTCCCTTGCATCTGTTGTTCCAAGGTAGCCCTTAAGTCCTCCGTTGCCGCTTAACATTTTCCCTACTGTCTTCTTGTCGTACTTTCCAGAAAAGCACAAGTCCATGAATGGCCTTAAGTTTACCCTTCCTGAACGTTCAGGTGAAAACGGTCCTTCATCATCGGATATGATGTCCGTCAACCTTCCTTTTTCATATACGCTTAAGGAAACTCCGCCACCCATGTGAGCAACAACAAAATTCATTTCAGCGTAATTTTTGCCCAGTTTTTTTGCTGCCTTAATGGCCATAGCCCTTGAATTTAAAACGTGGCTTGTGCTGGTTCTCGGCAATGCTGGCATTCCTGAAATTCTGGCTTCAGGTGTAAGTTCATCAACCTTTACTGAATCGTAAATGTATGCTTCTTTTCCTATGGAAGAAGCTATTTCATGGGCAATAAGCGCACCAAGATTTGATGCATGTTCAACGACGGGTCTGTTTTTCAGCCTGTCGACCATCAGGTCATTAACCCTGTATGCACCCGACTTTACCGGGGGAAGCATTCCTCCCCTTCCAACCACCGCATCAAGTTTATTCACGTCAAAGCCGTTGTCCTTTAAAAATGAAAGAACAACATCTTTTCTCATTTGAAACTGATCAACAACCTTTTCAAACTTTTCTATTTCTTCAGCAGGATGATCCAGAGTCTTTACCAGGACTTCATGTTCATCTTCATAAAGTGCTATTTTTGTTGATGTGGAACCAGGATTGATTGCAAGTATCTTATACACAATAATACCTCCTATATTAAGCTTTTACAGTTTTTTCCTTTTTGGCAAATGCAAGCAACAGTCCAAGAGCTATTGATAAAAATGCTGAAACAAGAACTCTTATTTCCGACGGCAGCATGAACACAACTGTGTGGGCAGGAATCCAGAACATGGTACATGTCTTGGCCCAGCTGAATTCCACAAGAGAATGCCAGTCAACCTTGTCAACCAGTGTGCTCAATGTAATTTTACCCGCATTGTCATACTTCAAATCTATTATTAAATCCATTATTTTATGGAAAAGCATCATCATTGGTCCGAATGTAAGGTTCATAATTGCGCTTCCGAAAAATGCCTGGGCAATGCTCAATCCTTCAAAAGGAAGAAGACCCTTTGCCTGTGCTGCTGCAGCTCCGCCCATGAACAATGTGAACATAAGAGTTACCATCATACCAATTACTCCCCATACTATTGCTCTGAAAACAACACCGTTTGGAATCACATACTTTCCCTTTACCAGTCTTGTTCCAAGCAAATCTCCCATTGTTGCCAGTATTATAAATTTAATGAACCCTCCCAGGTAAGGATGAGCTCCTGTAAATGCCATGAATGATTCTCTTGTTGCAGGAATTACCAATATCAAAATCCACAAAATTAGGGCAGAACCCCAAATATAATCGCCTTTTTTCATACTATCTCCTTATATTAAATTATGTTCAGGATTGATTATTCCTGAACATAATTCATAATTTATTTAAGTTTAAACTAAATTCTTTCCTGTTTCAAGTGCTTTAATATTAATGTCAACAAGATTCGGCTTAATGTTGTCCTTCAGTATTTTTACCCAGTCAATTTCTTCAAGACCCATTGCCTTGATGATTGTACCAAGCAGTATTATGTTCATGACTTTTGAGTTGCCGATTTTTTCTGCTTCGTACGCTGCATCAATTACAGTGGTCTTAGCCTTGCTTTTCAATACTTCAACTGCATTTAAAGGATATTCTGCCTTTCCGGAAAGTATTGGCATTGAATTTAATTCATAATCATTTACAACAACCTTTCCGTCTGGTTTAAGAAAATTCAAATATCTCAGCGCTTCCATCTTTTCAAAAGATATTAGTATGTCAGCTCCTCCAAGTTCTATAACAGGTGATTCTACCTTTTCTCCGTATCTCACCTGTGAAGAAACTGAACCGCCTCTTTGGCTCATGCCGTGTATTTCGCTCATCTTTACGTCAAAACCGGCCTCCATAAGTCCAATAGTCAAAAGCTTGCTGGCAAGAATTGTTCCCTGTCCGCCAACTCCAACCAATAATATGCTCTTTGTCATTTATGCTTCCACCTTTCCTATAGCTTTTACAGGACATACCTGAAGACAAACTTCGCAGCCCACGCATGAATTCTTATCTATGAACGATTTCTTTTCATTCTTGTCGAAGGAAATTGCAGGGCATCCTGTCCTTGTGCACGCCTTGCAGCCTATGCATTTCTCTGCATCAACAGAACAATACGTTTTAAACGCATCCTTGAATTCTTCCTTGTCTTCAGGAGAGAATTTTTTAAGCACGCATGGCCATCTTGTAATTATGACTGACGGCTCATCCAGTGATAACGCCCAGTCAAGAGAAGTCTTAACCGCCTTAAGATCGTTTGGATTTATAACAACAACATTTTTAAAACCTATTGCCTTAACTATGGACTCAATGTCAAGAGCTGCAGTCTTGTCTCCCTGAAGGGTGTAACCTGAACCCGGGTTTTCCTGGTGTCCTGTCATTCCGGTGATGCGGTTGTCAAGAATCACATTCACAGTATTTGAGTTGTTATACAAAACATTGATAAGAGAATTTATTCCTGTGTGGAAGAATGTTGAATCTCCAAGGCATGAAACAACTCTCATTTTGCTATCCTGCTGCATGTTGAAAACCTTCTGTGCTCCATGTCCCACGCTCATGCTTGCTCCCATGCATATGTTGTGGTCCGTGCAGTTATAAGGATCTGAAAATGCCAGCGAATAACATCCTATGTCTCCTGATACCAATACATTTTTTCTTTTTCCAAGCTCATAGTAGAATCCTCTGTGAGGGCAGCCTGCACAAAGTGTAGGAGGTCTCGAAACAACTTCTTTTTCATCATACTCAACAGTTGGAAGAGTTTCCCCGAACACAGATGCACGAATGACTTCCGGCAGCATTTCTCCGAATGGAGGAAATGTATTTTTTCCAAAGCATTCATAACCAAGGATTTTCACCTGTTCTTCAATGTATGGATCGTTTTCTTCTATTACATAAACCTTTTCAACCTTTGAGCAAAACTCGCTTATTTTTTCTGTTGGCAGTGGCTGAGTGAAACCAAGCTTCAGATATGATACGGTGTTTCCGAACACTTCCTTTGCATAGCTGTAGCATACGCCGGATGCAATGACTCCCACAGCGGTGTCGTTCCATTCAAAGAAATTCAGTTCTGTGGTGTTTGAAAATTCCAGAAGCTTATGCTGCCTTTCTTCGACCTTTGCACGCAATTTTCTTGCTATGGCAGGAACAGTAACATATTTGTTGATGTCTTTTTTGTAAGGTATAATTTCTTTTTCTACCCTGTCTGCACATTCAACTATTGCCTTTGAATGACACACCCTTGTAGTCATTCTGAGAAGTACAGGCGTGTCGTATATTTCGCTCAATTCAAGTGCTGTCTTTGTCATGTCCTTTGATTCCTGGGAATCTGACGGTTCAAGCATTGGAATTTTTGCGGATCTTGCATAATTGCGGTTATCCTGTTCATTTTGCGATGAATGTTGTCCCGGTTCATCTGCTGATACAAGCACAAGTCCGCCGTGAACTCCCGTATAAGCCACGGTGAACAAAGGGTCTGCAGCAACATTCACTCCAACGTGTTTCATGGAAGCAATTGCTCTTGCCCCTGCCATGGATGCTCCTATTGCAGTTTCTAAAGCAACTTTCTCATTTACTGCCCATTCAGCCACTATATTTTCTTTGTACAATGCTATATTTTCCAATATTTCAGTACTTGGTGTTCCCGGATAAGCTGAAGCATATCTTACGCCTGCTTCATAAGCACCGCGAGCTATTGCTTCATTGCCTGTCATTAATTTTTTCATTTTAACGCTCCTTTATTTTTGTACTGATATATTAATTGCAACATTCATGCCAAAAAAACAACGGCTTAAAATCATGATTTTCATATTTTAAGCCATTGTTTTTTGTTATTTATGTTCACATTTTTGAACAGCGTTTTATTTTTTGGACATATCTTTTCCGGAATTTATTTTATTCCACAAGGAAGACCTGCTTATGCCAAGCAATTTTGCAATATCATTTTTTGACATTCCCTGTTCTTCAAGCATTGTAATAACTTTATTTTCAACATATCTGTCAATTTCCTTAAGGTCCAGAACAACATTTTCGATTTTTTTTGCATTTGTTTCTGTCTGCTCTTCACTGTCTTCGATTTCTTCTTGATTTTTTACAATGTCTTCACTATCAAAAGATTCATTGCTTCTCATGCTGCTTTTCAATGCTATGCTGCCATAAAGGTCAAACTCTCCGAATATGATGTATCGTTTGGCAATATTCTTAAGTTCCCTGACATTTCCAGGCCATGAATAAAGAATTAGCTTTTCTTCAAGCTCGATACTTATTTCCGGAACATGGTCATCACCTGCAAACTCCTCCAAATAATGTTTGAATAGAGGAAGAATGTCTTTTTTTCTTTCTCTCAGTGGAGGAATATGAAGTTCAAGAATGTTAAGCCTGTAGAACAAATCTCTCCTGAAGCTTCCGTCCTTTATTTTGTCCTTGAGGCTTTCATTGGCAGCAGTCAATATTCTTACATCAAGAGGAATAACATAATCAGACCCTATGCGCATGATTTCCTTTTCTTCAAGTACTCTCAGAAGCTTTGACTGAAGGTTCAAGGACACACTGTTTATTTCGTCAAGAAATATTGTACCTCCATGAGCCAGTTCAAAAAGCCCTGGCTTGCCTCCCTTTCTGGCTCCTGTGAATGCTCCTTCCTCATACCCGAACAGTTCGCTTTCAAGAAGGCTCTCAGTCAACGCGGCACAGTTTATTGCTACAAAAGGTTCATCCTTACGGTCGCTGATATTATGAATGCTCTGAGCCATCATTTCCTTGCCTGTTCCGGATTCACCGTAAATTATGGCAGTGCTGTCCGACATTCCTATTTTCACGGCCTTTGCCATTGTTTCCTTCATGGCAGAATCCGTTGCAATTATGTCATTGAATTTGAATTTGGCAACCAGACCTTTTTTGTTCATTTCATATCGTATTTTCTTTTCCAGGTTCTGAAGTTTTGTAATGTCCTGGAACGAGCATATGACACCTACAACCTGATTTTCTATTTCAAGCATGGATATGTTTGCTGTGACAACAACTTTTTTCACATGCATTATTTGATTAAATTTGTTAATCCTTGTTTTTAAAACATCTGTTACTGCACTCAGCTCCGGAAATACATCGGTAAGATTTTTTCCCAGCACGTTGTAATGATCCTTCTTAAGAAGCTCACGGGCACGCTGGTTGTACAAAATTATTTTACCTTCTCTATCCACAGCCAACACTGCATCGTGGACTCCGTCAAGAGTTGTATTAAGAACCTCATTTTTGTATTTCTGCTCGTAAAGGCTGTCAACTATTTCCCAAGCCCTTGCCACAGCATCGTGAATTGAATCGTCGCTGGCTGAAATGTGTACAAAGTTCAGGTTATAATTTTGGGCAACCTTGCAGGGAATTCCGCCTCCTACTATTACCACATCCCGTCCTGCGAATACATAGCTGCTTATAATCCCTTCTATTTTATCCTGATGGTCAAACTTTTCAATGGTAACGCCGCAGTTTAAAAGCTCACACCACTCATTAAGGTCAAAATTTTCCATATGGGACAGAACAAGGACTATTTCTTTCTTGTATTTTTTCGCGGTCATTATGGCATACAAAATATCAAGGGTCGAAATTTTAAGCTGTATAACAGGGACGCTTACCTTGCCCACAGTATGAAAATATCCGCCGCTTCTTGCAATAATAGCTTTTACGCCTTTTTTTTCGAGCATCATTCCCTGCTCGCCGATTTTATCCATATCAAGAGTTTCTATTATTATATTGCCGCTTTTTATGCTGTCCCAATAGAGCTTTTCAATTATTGCCTTAAGCTCCGTGTTGTTTGCTATTATACCTATTTTTCTTCCCATTTGATTCTCCGATTCGTTTTTTATATTATACAATACTATCAATCAAAAAAACAGCTGAACCAAAATAATTCAGCTG
>NZ_JAJUJR010000006.1 GCF_029265225.1 Sedimentibacter sp. | reverse complement strand
GTCCCTGGTAATCGCTCATTGCTTTGATGACTTCAGTGGGTCCAACTGCAAAACCAATTCTCCATCCCGTCATGGCATAGGATTTTGATACGCCGTTTATTGTGATTGTCTTTTCCTTTATTTCAGGTGATATGGAAGCTGTGCAGCAGTTTTGTTCTTCAGTGTATATCAACTTTTCATAAATCTCGTCAGATATTATATAAAAATTGTGTTTAACTGCAAGATTTCCAAGTTTTTCAACGTCCTGTTTTTTATATACGGCTCCTGTGGGGTTATTTGGTGAATTAATGAGCACTGCTTTTGTTTTCGGCGTTATGTGCTTTGCAATTTTATCTACATCAAGGTCAAAACCATTCGCCTCATCCATTTCCACAAGAACTGCTTTTCCGCCTGTAAGCTTTATCATTTCAATGTAGCTTATCCAGCAGGGAGTGGGAACTATAACCTCATCGTCAGGGTCAACAATGGCCATGAGGGCATTTGTCAGTGATTGCTTTGCTCCGGATGAAACAATTACATCCCTTACAGAATAGTCTAGATTGTAGTCCTTCTTGAACTTTCTGCAAACTTCTTCCCTCAGGTCAATCATGCCTGCTGCAGGGGTATATTTTGTCAGTCCAAGACGGTAAGCTTCTTCTGCTTTTTTTATGATGTTTATGGGCGTATTGAAATCCGGTTCTCCTATGTTAAAACCAATCACTTCTATTCCCTGTTTCTTCAAAAATGCTATTTTTTCGGATTGTGCCAGCGTAACTGACGGCACCATTTCCTGAATTCTTTTGCTGATCATTGTTCACCTCGTAGTATTAATTTTTAAAAATTTATATAATTATAACACAGCAAATTGTAAAATCAATCCATAATTACATATGCGTTAATTTCATAATAAAAAATTTTTAATGATTTTTTAAGAAATATGTATTATAATTATCTCCATATATAAAATAGTATATGTCATGAATCAGTTAAATATAAATTCAACACGGTTACACAGTAAATTTTAGGAGATGATATCAATGTTATGTTCAGTATGCAAGAAAAATGTGGCTGTAATATATGTCAATAAAATTATTGAAGGCAAAATGCAGACTATGGGCCTGTGCATCCCATGCGCAAAAAAACAAGGCCTTGCTCCCATGGACCAGATAATGAACCAGAGCGGCATGAAACCTGAAGATTTTGAAAATATCAACAATCAGCTCACGGAAATAATGGGCGACATGGATCTGGAAAAATTAACCCAGACAATAAATTCAGAAGACGGCGAGGGAATGAACTCTCTCATGAATTTCATGAATTCTGCTTTCACAGGGTCAAATTCAAACAACAACGAATTTCAGCCCACAGAAGAAGACGATCATGAAATAGAAGCACCAAATGCAGGAAGCGGTTCAGGCACTAAGGTTAAGGAAAAAGTCAAAAGAAAGAAATTGAAATATCTGGATACTTACGGCTCAAACCTCACAGAGCAGGCAAGGTACGGAGAAATTGACCGCATAATAGGCAGAGACCGTGAAATAGACAGAGTTATACAAATTTTAAACAGACGTTCTAAAAACAATCCAATACTTATAGGTGAGCCAGGAGTAGGAAAGACTGCCATAGCTGAAGGTCTTGCTGTGAGAATTGCAGAGCACAGGGTTCCTGTGAAGCTTTTCAACACAGAAATATACCTTCTCGACCTCACTGCAGTGGTTGCCGGCACACAGTTCCGCGGACAGTTTGAATCAAGGATGAAGGCAATAATCGATGAAGCCAAAAAAGCAGGCAACATCATAATAGTAATAGACGAAGTTCACAACATTGTTGGCGCAGGGGAAGCAGAAGGCGGAGCCATGAACGCAGCAAACATCCTGAAACCTGCCCTTGCCAGAGGAGAAGTTCAAATCATCGGCGCCACAACATTGGATGAATACAGAAAGCACATTGAAAAAGATACAGCCCTTGAAAGAAGATTCCAGCCTGTAATGGTTGATGAGCCTTCAATTGAAGATTCCATAGAAATCGTCAAGGGAATAAAGGATTACTACGAGCAGTACCACAATGTGAAAATTACTGACGAAGTTATTGAGCAGGCAGTCCTCATGTCCGAAAGGTACATCACGGACAGATTTCTTCCTGACAAGGCCATAGATGTAATAGACGAGGCCGGTTCAAGAGCCAACCTTAAAAACAAGGGGCTTGTTGAACTTGAAGCTTTGAAATCCGAGCTCACAAACATCAGGGATGAAAAGGAAGAAGCTGCGGAAAATGATGATTATGAAAGAGCAGCAGAACTCAAGGTAAGTGAAATAAGAATTGAAGCAAAAATAAAGGAATTGTCCAACGAATGCGAAAATGTGTTCCTCACAACCGAAGACATAGCATATGTAATTGAAGCATGGACTAAAATTCCTGTTCAAAGAATAAACGAAGTCGAGGCAGAAAAACTCATACACTTAGAGGAAAGACTTCACAAGAGAGTCATAGGGCAGCATCCGGCTGTAACAAGCCTTGCAAGAGCCATTAGAAGAAACCGCTCAGGATTCAAGAAAAAGAAAAAACCATCATCTTTCATATTCGTCGGACCTACAGGTGTGGGAAAGACTGAACTGGCAAGAACGCTGGCTTATGAGCTGTTTGAAAATGAAGATGCCATGATAAGGCTTGACATGTCCGAGTACATGGAAAAACACACTGTATCAAAACTGATTGGAGCTCCTCCGGGATATGTTGGATACGACCAGGCAGGATTTTTGACAGAAAAAATAAGGAGAAAGCCTTATTCGGTAATACTTCTTGATGAAATAGAAAAAGCCCACGAAGACGTGTTCAACATCCTTCTTCAGATTCTGGAAGACGGAAGGCTCACCGACAATCAGGGAAGAACCGTAAACTTTGAAAACACGGTTATAATCATGACTTCTAATGCAGGAACTTCAATCAAAGCAAACAAAATCGGCTTTGAAAACAAGGAATACGAAGCAATGGAAGCTAAAGTAAAGGATGCTCTTAAGCAGGCATTCAGACCGGAGTTTTTAAACAGAATAGATGACATAATAGTGTTCAGCGAACTTTCAAAAGATGAACTTAGCCAGATTGTGGAACTCATGCTCAAGGAAGTTGTTCTGGAAGGAAAGGAAAAGAAAATTTCTCTTACCATAACAGACAAGATGAAAGATTTCATTCTTGAAAAAGGATACAACACAAAGTATGGCGCAAGACCTTTAAGACGTGCCATACAAAAATATGTTGAAGATGAAGTGTCTGAGGCATATTTAAGAGGAACTTTAAAAGAAGGAAGTTCTGCAACTATTACAGTAAACGATGAAGGAAAGACAGAATTGATAATAGCATAGCAAATAAATAACAAGAACCTGGACTCAGGTTCTTGTTTTATTATAATATTTATTTGTTTAAAAAGCTAACTCCCAGAACTCCGGGTCCTGCGTGGGTTCCAATTACAGGTCCGATTTCCTGCTCGATTATTTCCTTTATTTTGTATTTTTCTTCGATTGTTTCTCTCAGCACTTTCAGCTGGTCGTAGCTGCGGGCGTGGAACAGAAGGACTGTTTTATCGGACAGGTCATAGTTGTTCTTTTCAATCCATTCATCTATCCATTTTATTGTTTTGTTCTTGCCTCTCACTTTTTCTATTACAGAAAGCTTTCCATCTTTGATTTCTATTATGGGCTTAATGTTTAAAATCGAACCGACAACAGCCTGACCCTTAGACAGACGTCCTCCTTTTTCAAGGTATTTCAGAGTATCAAGACCTGCTATGGCAACAATCTTATCTTTTGTTCTTTCAAGCTCACTAACTATCTGGTCAATTGTCTTTTTTTCATTTACCAGTCTTATTGCTTCAAGTATCAATGAAAATGTTCCGAGGCACACGCTTCTTGAATCAATTATGCGTATGTTGTCGCTTCCGATCATGTCCTTTGCTATGCGGGCAGAATCATATGTTCCGCTGAATTCCGATGCCAAAAATATGCCCAGGATCTGGTCTCCTTCAAGAAGAATTTCACTGAACGCTTCAACAAAAGCACCCGGTGAAACCTGAGATGTGGTAGGAAGCTTTTCTGCCTTTTCAAGCTTTTCAAAGAACTCAGCAGAGCTCAGCTCAACCTTGTCCAAAAATGATTCATTTTCAAAATTGACAGTGAGCGGAACCATTTTCAAATTGTATTTTTCAATTATTTCATCTGTTACGTCTGATGTGCTGTCTATTACTATTCTAATTCCCATAATAACCTCTCATTATCTTTCATATCAAATTTTTTGACTGTTAAAATAATATTATGCAATTATTCTGTAAAACAGAATAATTTTATAATCTAAAATTTGTATTTATGATTAAAGAAAACATCTATGTTTGACAGAACCTTTATCAAAAGCTCTTCCTCTTTGCTGTCCAGTTGCTGCAAGGCGCTTATTACAAGGTCCTTGTGGAAGTCCTCGTGAGCTTTAAAAGCTTCCATTCCCTTATCGGTCAGCTTGATTTTAACAACCCTTCTGTCCTCTACGGAACGACGCCTTTCAACATATCCTTTTTTGATAAGGTTGTCTATTGCAGTTGTGAGCGTGCCTGACGTAACCTTCAAATCCTTTGCCGTATCAGACATAGTACGTTCTTTATTTACTCCGATGTTATCAATTACATGCATTTCAGATATTGACAAATCAAAAAAGTTTCCAGTCCTTAAACATTTTTCTTCAATGTCCAAAATGTTTGCAAAAAGTCTTACAAGTATTTCATTTACTGTTTCATGATTGCTCATTAGACCACCTCAATTATTTTGATAATCAAATTATATTTATAATATCAAGATTTGTCAAGCTTTTAATTGCGAAGGAGGTACCTCCATAAGAAATCTTTGGCTTCCTCGGCATAATCAATATTTATGCGCTTGCTTTTTTCCACGGTGAAATTCATGAAGCCGTCATCTTCCACATAAATTTCATTTCCCGTGAGATCAACGCCGTTTTCTTCTTTTGTAATTTTAAGAGCGTTACAAAGCTTTCCGGGCCCATTGGACAAATTTTTAAGCTGCGTCTTTGTCAGGCTTTCTATAGATTGACCGTATCTGTTCATGCACATTTCATCTGCATTTTCAACAGGTTCAACAGCTCTTATGAGCACAGCGCTGCATATTCCTTCCCCTTCAGTAACAAAATTGAGACAGTAGTACATTCCGTAAATAAAATAAACATAGGTGAATCCCGGAGGTCCGAACATTATTTTTGTTCTGGGTGTTATTTTTCCTCCGTAACCATGACTTGCCTTGTCAATTTCAGCAATGTATGCTTCAGTTTCAGTAATTCTAGCTTTGATTACAACATTGTCGTACTTACGAACAAGAAGTTTGCCAAGCAGATCTTCCCCCACCAGCCTGGCATCTCTGTCATAAAAATCTCTTTCTAATTTATACATAATCTCCTGCTAAAGACAAAATAATTGTTTAAAATTAATGCTTGTTCTTTCGGCAACCTCTTCAGCTGTAACGCTTCTTATGGCAGCAATTTCTTCCGCCACATATTTCACGTACTTCGGTTCATTTCTTTTTCCTCTGAAGGGCTCCGGCGTCAAATAAGGAGAATCCGTTTCTATTAAAAGTCTGTCAAAAGGAACATCGTACGCAACAAGTTTCGGTGTCTTTGATTTTTTAAATGTAACAGGTCCTCCCAGAGAAATATAAAAACCCAGTTTTATGAATTCTCTGGCCATTTCAACACTGCTTGAATAACAATGAAGAATTCCCCTTGTTCCGCTGTAATGTTCTTCCTTCATTATTTTAAACACATCCTCATGGGCATCTCTGTCGTGGACAATGTATGGAAGATCAAGCTCCTTTGCAAGCCTTATCTGTTCCCTGAACCATTTGCGCTGAGTTTCCCTGTCAGAATTGTCATAATAATAATCCAGACCTATTTCTCCAATTGCTATTACCTTTTTATTATTAGCCAAATCCCTGAATAAATTCATTGTATTGTCATCCATAAACTTTGAATCATGAGGATGACAGCCTACAGCAGCATAAATGAAAGGATACCTCTCTGCAAGCTTTACCGCATTTTGCGATGTCTTCAAATCTGCACCGGGGTTTAAGACAGTATCAACATCATTGTCATACAATGAATTTATTATTTCTTCCCTGTCACCGTCAAAGCTCTCGTCATCAAGATGGGCATGGCTGTCTGTCAATTTATTTTTCACTTTTTTTATCCTTCTTATTAGAGGTTTTCTTCTTACTGTTTCTGTATTCTTTCGCCAGTTCCTTGAACTCATCAAGCTGCTGGTCATCTTTGCCGAATGTGACATTAACAGATGTATCTCTTGTTCCGACCGTGTAAAGAATTTTCGCCTTTACTTTGTTTTTTGCATCCGGCTTCAGATAATTTATTCCCTTAATATCTTCCCATCTGATAAGATAATTCTTTTTGTGAATTCCTAAATTTGAAATTTTAGTCTTCTTCAACATAGGTACGTACAAAAATATCATGAGTACAGGCAATATTACCATTCCAAGCACAGACTCCTGCGTATATGCCTTGGCGTTGATCATTCCAATTATTGCAAATCCTGAAAATATAATGAGAACAATCATTACAATGCTGCTTATGAGGTGTGTTGACTTGTCATCTTCGTTTAAATTCATCAGCACCTGCATGTTTTCTTTTTTGTACTTCATGCTATTTCTTACGCTTGTAGTAATAAAAAATGTAATGAGCAAAATCATTAATAGATACGTTACTGAGGCAAAATCCATATTTTTTCCCTTCTGTTCTTCAAATTTATTTATATACAAGTGTAGCATAATGCTGATTATTTTTCAAGATAGCAATCATTATCATTTAATGAAAAAACCCCATTATTACAATGGGGTCAAGTTTATCCTATTACTTTTTTTATTATGTTGTGGAAATTTTTATAAGCAACCTTTTCAATGTCCTCGGCTGTAAACCCTGCATTTTCCATTTCAAGCAGCAGTTTGCCCGTCTTTGATGCATCTTCAAGCCCTTTTGTGTAGGAAGTTTCCTGCTGACTGAAACTGCTCATGGAGCTGTCATCAAGAAAATCGCAGTAGTCCATTCCGATTCCCACATGGTCTATTCCCATGACATTTGCCATATGTTCAATATGTTGAACAAGCATTTTAACATCCTGCTTTTCAATGTCGTGATGTACAAACTCATTGAAAGAATTGATGCCCACAACTCCACCCAGTTCTGCAATCTTTTTAAGCTGTTCATCAGAAAGATTTCGTGGAACGTCGCATATGTGCTTGCAGTTGGAGTGTGATGCTATTATCGGACTTTCAGTTTCATTTGCCACATCCCAGAAAGACTTTTCATTTAAGTGGGACACATCAAGCAGCATTTTTTTGTTGTTTATTTTATGAACTGCTTTTTTGCCAAGTTCGGTAAGACCTCTTTGTGAGTTTCCTCTTACCCCTGTAGCCAGGGCATTTTCCTCGTTCCATGTAAGGCTTGCATGCCTTGCACCAAAGTCATAGAAGTAATCAATTAAATCCAGATTTTCTCCGATGCTGCTCAATCCCTCAAGACCTATGAAAGCATAAAACTTTCCTTCCCTTTTGGCTTTTTCAATGTCGTCAAATGATCTGGCTATCAAAATTGAATCCTTGAAATATTCAGATTCTTTTTTGATTGAGTCTACAATTTCCATGGCTCTTTTGTAAGGTTGGTCAGTGTAAGGAGGATCAATCCAAATAACAAATATGCTTCCTGTTATGTTGCCCTTCTTTAATTTGTTTAAATGGTATTTTCTTATTATGTCCTTCTCGCCATTTAAAGTCTTTATAGTAACATCTGTCCATATATCTGAATGGCCGTCAAAAATCATAATTTTCTCCTTAAAGCAATAAATTTCCTACTATTATACCCAGATAAGTTCCTATGCCATAGCCGAAAACTCCGACAAGCATTGCAGGAGCAACCAGGTCTGTCCATCCTTTGGATATTGCCATTGCTGTAGCGGTTGTAGGTCCGCCGATGTTTGCGTTTGACGCAATAATTATTTCTTCAACACTGTAATTTAAGAGCTTTCCAACTCCAAATATTACAACCATGTTTACTATTACAACTATTCCGCAGAACAACAACAGAAGCGGAGAGTTTTGAATAATAAGTGGAATTGATGCAGGAACACCTATTACAACAAAGAACAAATAAATAAGGAATGTTCCTATTTCCTGTGCTCCTCTTATGTTTCCAAAGAAGTCAGGGAAAAATGTAGCAAGAAGCATTGTAACTGTTGTAATTATCAAGTACTGATTGCTTAAAAGAACATTGAGCATACTAAGTGCAAAATTGTCTTTTGGGATAGCATTTCCTAACAATCCTGAGAGTGCTTTTGAAACAGCAACTACAATAAATCCTGTGGCAACTGCAAATGCCATGTCTTTCAGAGAGATTTCTTTTCCCTTCCAGTAAGCTGCTGCGCTTGTTCCGTCTTCTGTTGCTCCAAGACTTTCAACCTTGTCAACATATGGATGTTTGAAATGTTTTCTGAAAAAGTTTATTGTTGGAATAGTTATCAAGGCAAGGAAATACAATGCCATCAGGAGGTTGTCCGCTACAACTGTAGCTGAAACAAGTTCTCCGGGAACATTGAATGCACTTGACACCGCAACAAAGTTAACTCCTCCGCCAATGTATGAGCCGGTCATCATTCCGGCGATCTCAGCCAGGTGAGGTATATGTTTTCCCAGAACCAAAAATCCGATTATTGCTCCGGCAACGGTTCCCACTGATCCAATAAGGAATATTAAAAGCATTCTTCCGCTTTCTTTCCAAATTTTCTTAATGTTGCACTGTAAAAGCAGCAGAGGTATAGCCAATGGAACAACATAGCCCCATACTGTGTCATATACCGGTGACTCAACAGGTATAACTTTTAAATTTGATAATGCCATTGCTCCGATTAATGCGATTATTGCGCCTGATACCTTTGCAGCCCAGTCATATTTTTGCTCCAGATAAATGCTGAGGGCAGCCCAACCTGTAAGAAACGCCCACAAAACCCATGTGTTGTCAGCGCTGATAAAAGAATTTGACATAAACTTCCTCCTAATTAAGTTATTTTTCAAGTTAACATAAAAGCTATATAAACTTTGTTCAATATATTGAACTTGAATTTATTGAATTATATTACAAAAAAAAATAAATGTCAACGACGTTTTTTGACATTTATTTTATCATTTCATTTAACATTAATTAAAAGCTTGGAGGAACCATAGCCCATACTGAAACGGACTCTTCCTCTCCCATGTTCAAATATTTATGAGGTATTGTGCTGTCAAGATATATGCTGTCTCCCTCATTCAAATCATAAACTTTTTCTCCGGACAAAATTCTTAATGTTCCTTTGACTACAACTCCGCATTCCTCTCCGTCATGGCTTATAAGCTCATCACTGTTGCATTCATTTGGCTCAATTTCTATCCAAAGCATTTCAATTTGTTTTTTAAGATCCGGGCTGAGGAGTTCATAAATTCTGTCTGCCCTTCCCATCATAAGTTTTTTTCTTTCTTCTTTTCGCACAACCTGATTAAAATCATCATATTCGTCAAAAAAATAATTCATCGTAACATTCAAAGCCTTCGATATCTTCCACAACGATGCCACTGACGGCCCGGTAATGTCTCTCTCAATCTGACTGATCAAACCTTTGCTTAAACCTGTCATTCCAGACAGCTGCTCTATGCTGATCTTTTGCTTTAATCTCAGGGATCTGATTTTTTCTCCAAGTTCCATATTTTTTCTCCTTAAAGGAATTTTTCTCCCGCAGTATACAATGTCATTTAATGCATTATTTAGTAAAACATATTGATGATATATTATACAATATTGGCAGCAATTCATCAATACTTAATTACTTTTTTCTCCAGCCATGCTGCAAAAAAATACATTACGGCAGCAATAAGTCCTAAAATAAAAACACCCATCATAACCAGGTCAAGTTTGAATGTCTGGCTTCCATAAAGTATAAGGTAGCCTATTCCTGCTTTTGATACAAGAAATTCTCCAACTATGACTCCAATCCAGGACAATCCTATGTTTACCTTTATAACGCTCATTATGTTTGGAATGTTTGATGGAATTATAACTTTCTTCAATATTTGAAACTTGCTTGCTCCCAAAGTTTTCAGAAGCACTATTTTATCTTTTTCCACGCTTATAAATCCTGTGTACAATGTCATTATTGTCACAATGACAGATATTGAAGCAGCCGTGACAACTATTCCCGAAAAACCCATGCCTGCCCACAATATTATAATAGGAGCAAGGGCTGTTTTGGGGAGACTGTTCAAGATTACCATGTAAGGGTCAGTAATTCTGGCTAATTTTTCAAACCACCACAGCAGTATTGAAGCAAAAAATCCTAAAATTGTGCCTGTCAAAAATCCAGCGACAGTTTCCGTTGTGGAAACATACAAATGGTTAAACAAACTGCCGTCTTTCACAAACTTCACAATCAGTTCAAAAATTGCACCCGGACTGCTGGTCAGAAACGTATCAATAAGGCTGAAACGGGCGGCAACTTCCCATAGGATTATAAACACGGCAAATATCATTACCTGAGCTGCCCTGATAAAATCTTTTTCTTTTTTTATATTTTTTAAATACTGTTCATGTTCCTTGGATATTGCTGTATTATTCTGGGACCCATCATTCTTCTTCCACATCCAAATCCCTCCATATCTGTCTGAAATATTCTCCGAATTCCAAAGTGTTTCTGCATTTCATCGGTGTTCTTTCACCCTGGCATTCCTTGAACGTTATCTCATATTCATTTTTAATTTTTGCAGGTCTTTCAGTAAAAACAATAACTCTGTCCGACATGCTGACGGCTTCAGGAATATCATGGGTTACCAGGACTGTTGTTATTTTTTCTTTTCTTAAAATTTCTCCCACTTCATTTCCCACAGAAAGCCTGGTCTGATAATCAAGTGCAGAAAACGGCTCATCCAGCAAGAGCAAATCAGGCTCTATTGCCAGAGTCCTCACAAGTGCTGCCCTTTGCCTCATTCCTCCTGACAGCTGGCTCGGATAATGATTTCTGAAATTGTAAAGGCCGTATTTCTTGAGCATTTCCAAAACTTTCTTTTTATTTTCTTCTGTATCCATATGTTTTATTTCTAATCCGATTAAGCAATTCTTGTAAATGTTTCTCCATTCATAAAGCTGATCTTTTTGAAACATGAAACCGATGCTTTTAGTGCTGACCGTAACTTCTCCTTCAGACGGTTCCTCCAGTCCCGCAAGTAGAGATAAAACAGTTGATTTTCCGGAACCTGAAGGACCAACGATGGAAACAATTTCACCCTTTTTTACCCTGAATGAAAGATCTTCAATTGCCTTTGTTTCGTTGTTGATTGTATGAAATCTCTTAGAGATATTTTTTAGTTCGCACACATATTCCATATTAACCTCCGTAAGACTGTAGCTTATATATATGTTATTCAATAAAATAGAATAAGTTAATAAAAATTGAAATTTAAAGCAGAAATGTAATGTGAACAATCCAAATATCATGGCATAATATTTTTCAATGCAGGAAGAATATAATCAAGGTGGTGATATGATGTTTAAGAGTTTGGTCAACAAGCTGAAAATGAAAAACAAAACTCCGGAAAACCCCGGGAACGTATATATTCCAAACAACTTTGAAGTGGAAGAACGTAAAGAAGATGTGGATGCCAATGAAAAGTAAATAAAAAGGCAAGTTAAATGCAATGCTAAATAACAAAATAATTTCCGATTATAAAAAAAAAGGAACTAGGAATTAATTACCTAGCTCAAACACCGAACAAACAAATATATAATAAATAGAGGGGGAATTTTTACATGCCCATTATATCCATTAACAACATATGTTTTCAACTGTTTTTTTATTAAGCTTTCGTAATATTTTCCCCATAATCCGAACAATTATTTAAAAAAGCAGTTAATTCCTTAATTCTTATAAGCGTATTTTCATTAATTGCATGTTCCAATTTTTCGGTTTGCTCCAGCAAATCGTTTTCTATGCCAATTTTTTTCAAGAAATCATAAATAGTCTTATGTCTTTTCAAAAGGTATGCACCAATATCATTTCCCTTTTCTGTCAGCTTAATCAAACCATATTTTTCATAATATACATATCCTTCATTTGACAGTCTTTTAATCATTTTTGTAGTTGAAGGAGGCTGTACATTCAATGCTTCTGACAGATCATTTACTCTTACTTCATCCGAGCTTATGGAAATCCTGTATATCATTTCAATGTAATCTTCCATGGATGAGGACAGCACCTCCTCATTTTTTATTTTGTATCCTCTCAGTGTGTAATACTCGTCCTCTTTCATTATTCCTCCTCAATCTGTGTCAAATTTAAAACTATTTCATAATATATTTTAAGAATGTTAGCTATGGCTAAAATTATCATTCTTTAATATGGTTATTCAGAAAAAATTTTATTATGACAGGAGAAGAAAAATGAAAGTTCTTACCGACGCAAATGTAGGCGAAACAGTAAAAGTTAAAAGCAATGATGCTGAAGAATCATTGAAAGAAAGGCTGCTTGCCCTGGGTGTTACAAACGGGGCTCATATAGAAGTTTTGAGAAAGGGACCAAAAAACAACCTTACAGTCTACAGAATAAGGGGCGCAATGATAGCCCTTCGAAAAGAAGAATCAGGATTCATTGAGATAGTTTAGAAGGGAGTGATGGATTTGGGTCTGACAGCGCAGTCTTCAAAATTAAGCTCCATGACTGATGTCTTCGACATTGAAAAACAAGACAATCAATATGTGGTGGCATTGGCAGGAAATCCGAACACAGGCAAGAGCACGGTCTTCAATTATTTAACAGGCTTGAAACAGCATACAGGAAACTGGCCAGGAAAGACTGTTGTATCAGCAAGAGGAGAATACAGCCACAACGGCAAAAATTATGTAATGATCGATCTTCCGGGTTCTTATTCTCTTTTTACTTCTTCAAAGGACGAGGAGGTTTCAAGAGATTTCTTAAATCTCGGCAATTATGACTTAGCTGTAGTTGTTTGTGATGCCACCTGCCTGGAAAGAAATCTGAACCTTGTGTTTCAGGTATCCGAACTTGCAGAAAAAGTAATCCTCTGCATAAATTTAATAGATGAGGCAAAGAAAAAAAACATTTCAATAAACAAGGAAGGTCTTGAAAAAGAACTGAACATTCCTGTTGTTTTAACTTCCGCAAGAAGCGGAAAAGGAATGGATGAACTTAAAAAAAATATTGAAGAAGAAGTTGCTCTTGTTGAGAATAAACACAAATCACTTGTGAAATACAATGATGAAATTGAAGAAAAGGTCAGGGAAATAACCGTCTGTCTTGATAAAATGAACATTTTAAACACAAGGTGGACTGCACTGAGGCTTCTTGACAGCAGTACTGAAATATTTTCACTTGAAAAAGAAGGACATTTAAACAAAATGCAGTCTGAACAAATAAAATCATCTTTTGGACTTCAGAATGAAAATGATGTAAGGGAAAAAATTTCAGAAGAAAACTATGACTATGCAAATTTGCTGAAACAAAAATACGTTGCAGAAGACATAAAAAAAATAAACATAGACAAAAAAATCGATGACATAATAACATCAAGATTTTTCGGTATGCCCATAATGCTTGTGATGCTGGGATTAGTTTTTTGGATTACCATACAGGGAGCAAACATTCCTTCAAGAATATTAAGCGACATATTGTTTGGATTTCAGTTCAAGCTCTCCCAATGGTTTATAGACATGGGAATTCCTGAATTTATAAGGGGAATTGTTATTGACGGTGCATACAGAACACTGGCCTGGGTTGTTTCGGTGATGCTTCCTCCCATGGCAATTTTCTTTCCATTGTTTACACTTTTGGAGGATCTGGGATATCTCCCGAGAGTTGCATTCAACCTGGACCATTACTTCAAGAAATCATGCGCTCATGGCAAACAATCCCTCTGCATGTGTATGGGACTGGGATGCAATGCAGCAGGCGTCGTAGGCTGCAGAATAATTGATTCTCCCCGTGAAAGGCTCATTGCTGTTCTCACTAACAATTTCATGCCGTGCAACGGAAGGTTTCCCACATTAATAGCAATATCTTCTGCATTTTTCGCAGTGACTGCAAGCTCGTTTTTAAACGGCCTCATACCTGCATTGTTCGTAACCCTGATGGTGCTTGTGGGCATATGGCTGACACTCATGACTTCATACATTTTGTCAAAGACATTGCTCAAAGGAGTTCCTTCAACATTCACCCTGGAGCTTACTCCCTACAGAATGCCTCAGTTCGGAAGAATTTTGTACACCTCCGTCATAGACAGAACAGTCTTTGTACTTTCAAGGGCAGCAGTAATTGCAATTCCTGCAGGAGCAGTAACTTGGATTCTAGCAAATGTATATACAGGTGACTTAAGTCTGTTGGTCCGCGCAGCCAGTTTTCTTGACCAGTTTGCAAAAATCTTCGGACTTGACGGAATTATTCTTATGGCTTTCATGGTGGGCATACCTGCCAATGAAATTGTTCTGCCCGTTATGCTCATGGCTTACCTTTCTACGGGTACATTGACTGAATATGAAAGCGTTGGGTTCTTAAGGGACATATTGCTTCAAAATGGGTGGACTCCGCTGACAGCACTGAATGTGATGCTGTTCAGCCTTCTTCACTGGCCTTGCTCCACAACACTCTGGACAATAAAAAAGGAAACAGGCAGCATCAAGTGGACTGCAGCATCATTATTTATACCCACAGCTGCTGCATTTGCTGTATGCTTTGTCACAGCTTCCCTTTACAGATTGCTTTTTTAATAAGATTTATCAACTCATGAACATCCTAATTTAGCTGCTCAAGAATATGAAAATCATTATATTCTTAGGCAGCTTTTAATTATTTTCATGGGACTTTATTCCATCCAGGGTACGACTATCTTGTTAAAATTATCCCTGTTCACAAGATATCTGCACTGATAATAAGCATTGCTCACGCTGTCTACCGGATGAGGAGACAAAATGTATGCACTTTTAAATCCTGCTTCTATGACGCTTTTTGCCACCGCTTCTGATGCATCTCCAAAAGGATATGCTAGGCTTGTAACTTCAATGCCCAGTTCCTTTTTTATGACTTCCCTGCTTTTTTCTATGTCAGATTTAAATTCTTCATACATTTCTTCTTCAAGAAAACCTGCCTGGTTGTCTTCCAGATAGTGCATGTCATAGGTGTGTGACCCGAAATGGACAAGGCCGCTGTCTCTCATAATTCTAAGCTGCTCCCAGGATGCAATTTCAAGATTGTTGAAATCCTTGTTCCCTGCCTGCCCTGCAATGACAAACAATGTGAAGGGAATATTTTTTTCTTTCAATATGGGAAATGCATTTTCATAAACGGATACATCAGCGTCGTCAAAGCAAATAAGAACACATTTGTCCGGAAAATCTCCCCTTTGTCTGAACTCTTTAAGTTCTTCGGGTGTGGTAAAATATGCTCCTGACTCATACAGATAATCAATATGCTCTTGAAACTCATCTGTATAAACGGAATAGGAAGAAAGTTCGTTGTTGTTTGTCATTTTTTCAATTGCCTGGTTCCAGAGATTTCTGTCTCTTACCCTATGGTATGTCAACACAACACCCACATCTTCCTTTGGTATAGCTGCGTAAACATCATTGACTGCATCTTTTTCAAATGCAAGCGAAAAAATTTTAACCATCAGGGCTGCTGCCATGATGACAGCAAATACGGTGAATATGATTTTATTTTTCAATTTTATCTCCTTTCCAGTTCCCTGACAGGATTTTTTTCAAATATAATCACCTTATCGGTCTTGAGAACATTGTAGACATGCTCATCTATTAAATCAAGTTTAAGCATGTCCTCATCAGTTGTTATCAATGGCCTGCTTCTTCTGTTGAGGCTGCCGTACCTTATTTTGTTGTAATATTTCCAGGATATTAATATTATGAAGAATATGCAGAAATAAATAAACGCCTTTATAAGAAAAATTCTTATGTCATGATTTGACATATTGAAGCTTATTTTTAAAAGTCCTATGTAATAATCGTTGTAATCAAACACTGCACTAAGGAAAAAGTAAATTATCACAGCCATGTACATCCACAACAAAGCATTCAAAAAAAGTGCAGCAACCTTATTGACCAATGGCTGTCTTGACTTCACAAGAAACTCATCAACTGTTTTTTTTCTTTTCTCTGCAGAATATTCGTTTTCTACAGACTGCTTCTGCTTCCCCTGTCCGGTGAATTCCATGTTGCATATCCTCCCTTCATTCTTGATCTGATTGATTTCGGTATTGCGCTTATTACTACAAATACGTTGACAATCCAATATACAGTCGGGTACCACGCAGCCCAGAAGTAATATTTCAAAACATTATCATACTTGGAGTCATTGTGCAAGGACATGTACAATTGGATGCAGCTCATGATAACCATTGTGAATGAATTGAATGACATCCATATTAAAAGCTGCTTTATGTCTGTTGCACTGAAAATAAAATAAACAGTCACTATAAGCCACAGAAATGACCACATGGTGCTCAATATCTGCTCAAGGTATATGGGCCATATTCTTCTTTGCCTGTAGTCCAGGAAAATATCCCAGTGCCTGAGAACTACCTCCTGGCTTCCCTGTGCCCATCTCACCCTTTGTTTCCATATTCCCCGTAGTGTTTCAGGAACAAGCATCCAGCACAGGGCTCTTGGCTCATATCGTATATCCCAGAATCTTCTCTGAAGCTTCCATGAAACAGCTATGTCTTCTGTTATCATGTCCCTGTCCCAGAGTCCCACATCAACAAGAGCCTTTTTTCTGAAGGCAACAATGACTCCGGACACTGTCATAACTTTTCCTATTACTCTTTGTGTTCTTTTTATGGAACCTATTATTGATGCGTATTCAACAAGCTGAAGTTTTCCAAGAAGTGTATCACGGTTTCTTATTCTTGGATTTCCAGTTACTGCTCCAACCCTTTCTCCTCTTTCAAGAAAATGCCTGATTAAATAATATGGTGCAAAATCATCCAACAGAGCATCTGAATCTATGCAAAGAAGGTATTCTGCTGATGAAGCATGAGCAGCAATGTGCAGGGCATTTGCCTTGCCCTTGTTTTCCCTGCAGCTTATTACCCTTAGACAGCTGAATCTGCCTGCAAGCTCAATAAGTATTTTTTCTGTATTGTCGCGGCTGCCGTCATTTACGGCTATGATTTCAAAATCAGGATATGAAAGATGAGACAAATACTCAATGGTTTCCGCGATTGTTTCTTCTTCATTGTAACAAGGTACAAGTATGCTGATTTTGGGCCAGTTGTAATTTTCAATATCAATTATTTCTTCGTTTTCTCTTGTGGCAGAAAAAATAATGGAGCCGGAAATCCAGAACAAAGACATTAAAAACGGATACCAGAATATGTAATTCTCAACAACTTGAATTAATCTCGGAAATTCATTAAACAAAGTCACAGCATCACCGGCCCTTTCGACTATTCGACTAATTTCGACATATAGGAAACATTATAACATAACAATGTCTGAAGTACAGTCAAATTTGCAGAAAGACTCCCATGTAAAGTCTGGAATTTTCTTTGCTATGAAATTAATTTTTATGTAAGCCGGGAATATTTTCATGCATATTTATAAAACGAATATGCACAATTAATTCTTGTTCATTGAAATGAATTAGAAGGTTACCAGAGAATAATATTATAATTATTTTTATTTACATTTAATTATACAGCTGCATTTTAAGGGCAGCATTCAAAGATTCACTTGCATATCGTTTGTTGAATTCAACACATAATCAGCACATATTTTTGGAAGTTTTTTACTTTTTTCATAAACGTCTTATATATTTATTCACACAAATATTCTAAATGAAATTATTTGAAAAAATTTCTTAAAAAAATTTAAAATTAATGCTTGCATATATAATCCGTTAGTATTATAATCATCCATATTTTCAAAAAATAATTCACTCTATAGAAAGGAGAAGAAATGATAAAAGCAGGAATTATAGGAGCAACAGGTTACGCGGGAGGTGAGCTTGTGAGACTTCTTTTAAATCACAAGGATGCAGAAATAAAATGGTATGGGTCCAAAAGCTATGTTAACAAAAATTATTATGAAATTTATCAGAATTTTTTTGAAATAGTCCAGGACAAATGCATGGATGACAATCTGGATGAACTTTCTGAAATGGTTGATGTAATTTTTACAGCCACTCCCCAGGGCTACTGTTCTTCGCTTTTAAACAGCGAAATACTGTCCAAGTGCAAAATTATTGACTTAAGCGCAGATTTCAGAATAAAGAATAAAGAAGTATATGAAAAATGGTACGGGATTAAACATCAAAGTCCCGATTTTATAAAGGAGGCCGTCTACGGTCTTTGTGAAATAAACAGAAAACA
Source organism: Sedimentibacter sp. (assembly GCF_029265225.1). Lineage (GTDB taxonomy): Bacteria > Bacillota > Clostridia > Tissierellales > Sedimentibacteraceae > Sedimentibacter. The sequence continues at coordinate 2,691 of NZ_JAJUJR010000006.1, read as the reverse complement.
AATTCAAGATGCAAGAATAGTGGCAAATCCGGGATGTTACCCCACATGCACTACATTATCGCTTTATCCGCTTGTTAAAGAAGGACTAATAGATATAAATACAATAATAACAGATGCAAAATCCGGAACATCCGGAGCAGGAAGAAGCACAAAGACTGACAACCTGTTTTGTGAGGTAAACGAAAATATCAAGGCATACGGAGTGACAGACCACCGGCACACCCCGGAAATAGAAGAACAGCTTTCATATGCTGCAGGGCAAAATGTAATGATAAACTTCACGCCTCACCTGGTGCCTATGAACAGAGGCATTTTGACAACGTCATATGCTTCACTGAAAAACGGAACTTCTTATGAGGAAGTACGTGATGCTTATGACAAATATTACAAGGACGAATTTTTCATAAGAGTACTGGACCGTGATGTATATCCGCAGACAAAATGGGTTGAAGGAAGCAATTTTGTTGACATAAATTTTAAAATCGATTACAGGACTAACAGAATAGTGATTATGGGAGCCATGGACAATTTGGTAAAGGGAGCTGCAGGTCAGGCAGTTCAAAACATGAATATTATGTTTGGGTTGGATGAAACATCAGGTATTAAACATGTGCCTATGTTTCCTTAAATGATACAGGAGGAAAGTATGAAAGAGATAGAAGGAGGAATCACCTCCCCTAAAGGATTCAAAGCTGCAGGTGTATTTGCAGGAATCCGCAGAAAGAAAAAAGATATGGCAATGATTTTCAGTGAAGTTCCGTGCAAGGCTGCAGGAACATTCACTACAAATATAGTAAAGGCAGCTCCGGTCAAATGGGATATGGAAATGGTTAAAAAGTCTCCTTTTGTACAGGCTGTTGTTGTTAACAGCGGAGTAGCCAACACCTGCACGGGAGCAACGGGAATGGGATACTGCAAGGACATGGCAGTGACGGCAGGATTAAATCTTGGAATTCCCACTGAAGCCGTACTTGTTGCATCTACAGGCTTAATCGGCAAGCAGATACCAATCGACAAAATCAAGGCAGGAATAGAAAATCTTGTTCCGATTCTTGGCAGCTCAAAGGAAGACGGAATAATGGCGGCAGAAGCAATACTCACAACAGACACAAGAAAAAAGGAACTGGCCGTGGAGCTTGAGCTTTCAGGCAAGAAGGTAACCATAGGAGGAATGTGCAAGGGTTCCGGCATGATTCATCCCAACATGTGCACCATGCTCAGCTTCATAACAACAGACGCTGCCATTTCAAAAGAACTTCTTCAGGAAGCATTGAGCACAGATGTAAAGGAAACATACAACATGATTTCCGTGGACGGTGACACATCAACAAACGACACAGTGCTGCTCCTGGCAAACGGACTGGCAGGAAACGAAGAAATTACCGAGAAGAATGAAGATTATGAAAAGTTTGCAGAAGCCCTGAATTTCGTAAACACATTTTTTGCCAAAAGAATTGCCGAGGACGGAGAAGGAGCAACATCCCTTTTCGAAGTAAAAGTCATTAATGCACTTACAAAGGAACAGGCAATGAAGCTTTCAAAATCCATAGTGTCCTCTAATCTTACAAAAGCAGCTATTTTCGGCCACGACTTAAACTGGGGAAGAATACTTTGTGCCATGGGATATTCGGGTGCAGAATTTGAACCCGACGACGTAGATTTGTACTTTGAAAGCAGCGGCGGAAAAATCAAATTGATAGAAAACGGAATAGAGTTATTATACAGCAAGGAAGCAGCTGAAGAAATACTTTCAAAACCAGAAATCACTGTCATTGCCGACATAAAAATGGGAAATCAGTCTTCTACTGCTTGGGGATGCGACCTTACCTACGATTATGTGAGAATCAATGCAGCATACGGCTCATAGGAGGAAAAATGGAAATAGAATCTTTAATTAAGCAAGCAATGACGCAAATTGAGGAACTTCCATTCACGAAAGAATACCAAAACAAAATTGTGGTTGTGAAATACGGCGGAAGTGCAATGACAGATGAAAATATCAAGAAAAATGTGGTAGAAGATGTGTCTCTGCTAAAAAAGGCAGGATTAAAACCAATTGTTGTTCACGGCGGCGGTAAAGAAATAAACAAGTGGCTTTCAAGACTGGGAATTGAAAATAAATTTGTAAACGGACTCAGAGTCACGGATGAACCTACGCTGGAAATTGCAGAAATGGCATTGTCGAAGCTCAACAAGGAACTTGTTCAGCTTATGGAAAGTTTCGGTGTCAAAGCTGCAGGCATAAGCGGCAAGGACGCAGGTACAATCAAGGTATCTAAAAGATATTCTGATGAGGCTGATCTGGGATATGTAGGAAAAATAAACCACGTTGACTCATCGCTTATAATGACGCTGCTTGAAAGCGGCATCACTCCCATCATCTGCCCCATAGGGCTTGATGAAAATTATCAAGGTTACAACATAAATGCCGATGAGGCTGCATGTGCAGTTGCAACGTGCGTAAAAGCCGAAAAACTTGTTTTTCTCACTGACATAGAGGGAGTATGCAAGGATCCCAAGGATTCCTCAACAGTTATTCCAAAACTGACTGTATATGAAGCAAAACAGTTCTTAAACAGCGGCGGTGCAGGAGGCGGCATGCTTCCAAAGCTCATGAACTGCATTGAAGCCGTTGAAAACGGAGTTTCCAGGGTGCACATCATAGACGGAAGAGTACAGCATTCGCTGCTG
>NZ_JAJUJR010000389.1 GCF_029265225.1 Sedimentibacter sp. | reverse complement strand
GTGTTAACATCTCTTTTTATCATTTCATGTATAAGAGAAACAAGAATTCTTGTTCCTGAGCATCCAATCGGGTGTCCCAGGGCAATTGCTCCTCCGTTCACATTTGTTTTTTCAGGGTCCAGCGGAAGATCCCTCACAACTGCCAGCGACTGAGCTGCAAAAGCTTCATTGGCTTCCACAAGATCAATTTCTTCAATTGTCATATTTGCCTTTGATAATGCTTTTCTTGAAGCAGGCACAGGTCCGTATCCCATGATTTTTGGATCAACTCCTGCTGATGCATAGGAAACAATTGTTACCATTGGCTTAATGCCAAGTTCTTCAGCCTTTTCCTTAGACATGAGAAGGACTGCAGCAGCTCCGTCATTTATGCCTGAAGATGAGCCTGCCGTAACAGTGCCATCCTTTTTAAATGCTGGTTTTAATTTTTCAAAACTTTCTATGGTAGCTCCGAATCTTGGAAATTCATCGGTATCGATTACAATCGGGTCCCCTTTTTTCTGAGGAATTTCAAATGGAACAATTTCGTCCTTGAATCTGCCTTCCTTAATAGCCTTTTCAGCTCTGTTCTGGCTCCTCAGCGAAAATTCATCCTGGTCTTTTCTTGTTATGTTCCATTGTTCTGCAATGTTTTCTGCAGTTATTCCCATGTGGTAGTTGTTGAAAATGTCAGTAAGACCGTCACTGACCATTGTATCCACAACAGAACCGTCCCCCATTCTGTATCCCCATCTTGCCTTTGGAAGTATGTAAGGAGCCATGCTCATGTTTTCTGCGCCGCCTGCAAGAATTATATCTGCTTCACCAAGCATTATTGCCTGTGCAGCCAGTTCTACAGTCTTAAGACCGGAACCGCAAACCTTGTTAATTGTCATTGAAGGCACCTCATATGGAATGCCAGCCGCCACGGAAACCTGCCTTGCAAGATTTTGCCCTATGCCTGCCTGAAGCACATTTCCAAAAATTACTTCGTCCACCATCTCGGGTTTAACGTTTACCCTTCCAAGAGCTTCCTTTGCAACAGCTGCTCCAAGCTTTACAGCAGGAACATCCTTGAAGCATCCTCCGAAACTTCCTATGGCTGTTCTCACTGCACTTACAATTACAACCTCTTTCATGTTTTCCTCCTTTTTGTTCATATTAATAAAATTGATTATTTTATCTGATGTTAATAAAGCAAACATTATGCCAACATAAAAATTATTTTTAAATTAATTAACCGTTGAAATTCCGTCATTTTTTACACTGTTATTTTAAGAGAAAAAAAGAGCAAAAAAAAAATGTAGACGCATGTCTACACGAAATTTTCCAACTCATAATAAAATTTTAAAATAATGCTATTAACCGCGGCAAAATATACTGTAGAAAAATGTCTACGAATATTTCCAGTGTAGATGATGTTCTACACTATTCCTTTAATGTCAATTCCGTAGGATGATAATTTTTTATACAGTGCTGTTCTATGTATGCCTAACTTTTTGGCAGCCTCAGTCCTGCTCCCGTTTGACATCTTTATGGCGTTCATAATTGTGTCTATTTCCATTTCAACAACCTTTTCCTTCAGCTGTTTCTTTTCAGCAACTTCTTCTTCACACAAAATTTTGCTGCTGATGTGATCAGGCAGATTGTTTATGTCAATATAACCATTTGATGACATGTTTGCTGCCCTTTCCAGAACATTTCGAAGTTCCCTGACATTTCCGGGCCAGTTGTACAGTTTTAATGCAAGCAACGATTTTTCCGTGAGTTTTTTTGGTTCCAGACCAACTGATTGAAGCTGTCTGTTTAAAATGTCTTCGCATAAAAGCTCCAGGTCATCCAGCCGCTCCTTCAATGGAGGAATTTCAATTTCCACAACATTCAGCCTGAAATACAAATCATGCCTGAAAAGTCCTTTTTCAACAAGTTTATTTAAATTTTCATTTGTGCATGCTATCACCTTAACATCAAGTCTTATTGCTGCATGACCGCCAATTCTTTCAAATTCCCTTTCTTCAAGAACCCTCAGCAATTTTGCCTGCATATTGAACGGCATGGAACTTATTTCATCCAGCAACACTGTTCCGCCGTTGGCAAGTTCAAATTTTCCAATCTTGCCTTCCTTCTTGGCTCCTGTAAAGGAACCTTCTTCATAGCCGAACAATTCTGATTCAAGAAGTTCATGAGGAATGGCAGCACAATTGATGCGTACAAATGGTGCCTTTCTTCTGAAGCTTGCATCATGTATGGCATGAGCAAAATATTCCTTTCCTGTTCCGCTTTCTCCTTCAATGAGAATTGTTGAAGAAGAGTTTGCAGCCTTTATTGCAATTTCCTTGATTTTTACCATCTTGGCATTCTGACCGATGAT
>NZ_JAJUJR010000172.1 GCF_029265225.1 Sedimentibacter sp. | reverse complement strand
CGTACCTTTTAATTTAAATGCTTTATTAAAAGGTACGCCCCCAGAATTATTTGTTTATTAAGACTATATGCCATATAGTTTATTTCAAATTGTTAAATCATTGTCGTCTTTTATATCAATGGCTTCTTTTAATAGCTTTCCAAGAACTGCTGCAAAGACAGCAATAACAATTGAAGCAAATATCGGAACCATACCGATTATGACTAGACCTGGTGCATCATCAAATTCTGCTATGAGAAAAACAAATGGCATTATTAACACATACACACCACTGAAAGCTGCTGCACAGAATTTGATGTTCTTTAGACATTTAACAGACAATTTAGAGAATGCTTGATTGCTGTCAATAATGTTTAATAGTTTAAAAGCCTGATATAATGCAATGAAAAATGGTATAGCAGATACATACATCCCTAGTATAATGGGATAGATCATATGGGCATATTTTGGATTTACCGGATTATCAGGAAGCCAGGTTAATCCAAATACACCGAGACTAAGAACTGGAACTCCTATAAGAATAATAGCTATCTTTAAAAAAAGTGTTGATCCTCGTTTCATAAAACACCTCTCTAATTACTTTGTTGATTTTATTTTAATACAGTATCAATAATTCATTCCGGGACGGACCTTTTAGTTCATTTATTAAATTAAATGTCCGTCCCCGCGTTTATTTGCTTATTAGCTGTATGGCTTTGTCGATGGAATAATTTCTGCTCTGCCAATTAGAATCGCTGCCGTAATTTTCTTCAATTCCTTTAAAGTACAAATCAGCTTTATACCTGGTTACTATGTCTGCGTCGCTGTCAAGAAGTCTCATTAACTGAGGGGCTGCGTCCACAGACAAGCTCATGAGGTAATCTATGTCCAGTGAATCTGTTTCTTTTGAAAGATACATGTCAACATTATGTTTGGCAATGATGTAATCAATCTGAATCACATTCAGGCATAAGTAATAGCATAATCCAATAACCATGTACACAGCAACAATGTTGAATTCAGGTCTCATAATAAATGCGGATGTCATAAAAAGACCAATTGATTCAAATATCAGGAACCCGTATACCAGGAGCCTAAGCCTCGTAAATCCATATTCCTGGTCGTACAGATACATTCGGTAAAATGAAGATATGAGCATTACCAATGTAACTGCACACAGATACAACATGAATATTTTTGTAATATTCGACCATTTGTTTTTTTGAACATAAATTTTTTCCTTATATAAATATACTGTCAGCAATATAAGACCTATATTTAAAAAGCTCAGGAATATGAGTTCAAAAAATCCTCTTCTGGCATATTCGGCATAATTTAAGTTTCCGGGCAGCGCAGAACCTGCAAATAAATATTTAAACTGTATGAAAATAAACAGCGTGTAAACCAGCAATATTGACGAAAGCAAAATATTTATGACAATTGTGTCTGCATTTTTTGGTCGTATTTCTAAAGTGAAAAATGCATTTTTGGAATCTGATTTTTTCTCTGCAAACACTACATATAAAAGACCAAACAAGTACAGCCCTGCAACAAAACCAAATATGATTTTAAATATTAACTCTATATCAAGCATTTTTGAAAACCATCCAAGTGTGTTTTCAACCTTGCCGGAAAAAACAAGGTCAGCTGATGACAGCATAATGAGAAGGAATACTACAAAGGGAAGGGATACAAAAATACCGAGCAATATGCTGGAATGCATCTTCTTTTTCGTATCATCGCTATTATATTTGCTCATCCACTTGAAGGGTATGCTGAAATTTCTTAATGGAACAATCACATGTTCGAGAATTTTAAATAAGAATTTAAAATTCAGTTCCTTTACAGGAAAGTTGTCTGTAAGAATTGCGACCATTGTGCCGTACAAAAGGATTGTGCACAGGAAATTAGGTGCTCTCCATAAATAACTTCCGCTTAAGTAATAGTTAAGAGACAAAATGAATATGGGAATAAACATAAACAGTCCCTTTTTATTTTTTGCCTCCTCACGTTTATTTACCAAGGTGAATATTGAAACAAACTGAATGATTGTAAATAACGGAACACTTATTCCGGGGTTGTGGGCAAGTATTAAATATATGAAACTCACTGCTGAAAGAAGTCCGTAAACCGACAACTTAATTTTTATTGAATTTTCCATGATTTACTCCTTTACATATTCTATTATATCTCCCGGCTGACAATCCAATGCCTTGCAGATTTCTTCCAGTGTGGAGAATCTTATGGCTTTGGCCTTGTTGTTTTTAAGTATTGATAAATTGGCAGGCGTAATATTTACTTTTTCGGCCAGCTCCATGAGTCCTATTTTTCTCTTTGCCATCATAACATCTAACTGTATAACAATACCCATTGTAACCTCCTACACTGTTAAATCATTTTCATCTTTATAGTATACGGCTTGCTTGAACAAATCCTTGAGGGTCAGGCAAAACAAGCATGCTATGACAAATATTAGAACAATCACAACAGTTGATATGGTAAACCAGAACAAGCCTTTAATGCAGAATATGATTGATATCAACATGCTTGCAACAGCCATCTTTCTAAGACAAGTAACATTTTTCAAAACAAAGGGATTTCCACCAATCAATGTTTTGAACATGACCCTGAGCTGCCACAAAATATATACTGAAGCAATGCCTGAAGCAATCAAAACCAATATCATAGGTAAAATCAAATTATCCTGCAAGTTGAAGTAATACACCAGCCATGGCTTTGAAAATGGTACAAACAAGCAGCAAATAATTCCTACAATGAAAAGCACATCTACACAAATTTTAGAAACATAATGGACAAAACTATTTTTATACATGAAAGTCCTCCTCGCTATTTATAACTAAATTATAGCAGATGTTTCTCTAATGTCAATAAAAATTTATCGAAAAACAATAAATAATTATTGTTTGCCTTTTGTGTAAAAGGGAAAAAAATGACGGACATAAAAGTGCCCGTCATGATTTTATGAGATATGTTTATATCTAGCATTTAAGCTAGGGGAGAGTGAAGATGTACTGCTTCATGGAATGTTTTTTTGAACTGGCCTCCATGCAGCGTATGTTGAATACTTCATTAATTTTTCCGCTTTTTATAACAACTTCAGGAACATCATGAACAGCAATATGACCGTTGTCCATGAGACATATTTTGTCTGAGCAGGAAAAGGCAAGATTTAAGTCATGAAGAACCATGACAACTGTTTTGCCAAGAATTTTCAAATTTTTCACAGTTTCAATTATTTCAAGCTGGTGGTTTATATCAAGGTAGGTTGTGGGCTCATCCAGAAATATTATATGGGTGTTTTGAGCCAATACCATTGCAATAAATGATTTTTGCCTTTGACCTCCGGACAGCTCCTGCAAATTACAGTTTTTATACTGTTCCAGTCCCATTAATTCAATTGATTTCTCAACAATTTTTTTGTCATTTTTCTGAGGAATTCTTGAAAAATTCAAATATGGAAATCTTCCGTGCATAACAAGATTGTATACTGTAATATTGGGTACTTCCTTGTTTTGCGGAAGATATGAAATGTAACGTGCTATATCCGGGTTTTTCATAGTGGATAAATCTAAATTTTTCCCGTGAACATCAAGAAGAACTTCTCCTGACATTGTTTTTAATAAATTTGAAGAAGTTTTTAACAGAGTTGTTTTGCCGCAGCCATTTTTGCCTATGATTGTTGTGATGGTGCCTTTGTCAAAAGAGATGTCTATGTTTTTGATTATTTCCCTGCCGCTGTAGCCTGCAGTAACATTTTTCAAACTAATCATAAATGACCTCTTTTTTTCATCAATAACAGATACACAAAAAACGGTCCTCCAAGGAAGGACATGATTATTCCAACGGGTATTTCGTAAGGAGCAAATAAAATACGTGATAGAATGTCGCAAAAAAGAGTGAAACAGCTTCCAAGCATGGCGCTTGTGACAATCAAAATCCTGTTGTCGTTTCCAACAAGAAATCTTGCAGCATGGGGAACAATAAGACCTATGAAGCCTATGAGCCCCGAAAAGCTTATGGCGCTTCCCGACAGAAGAGCAGCAACTGCAAGAAGTACAAATCTGTAAAATGAAACATTCAGTCCCAAAGATTTAGCAGACTCGTCCCCTAAGGACAAAATATTCATGTCATAGCTTAAAAGCAAGGAAAATACAAGACCGAAGATTATAAATGCTGCTGCAAACTTAAGCTTTTCCATAGTCACTCCTGAAAAACCTCCAATCATGAACGCTGTCCTGCTTATGGAAGCGTCAGGAACAATTGTGAGAACAGTGTCTGTTATGGCACCGATGAAACTTGAAACAGCTATTCCTGATAATACTATTGTCATCCGAGAAGCTCCGGTTTTTAGAGCTATAAAATAAACCAGATTAACAGCAATAAGTGCTCCCAGGAACGCGGCAGCAGGGGTTAAATAAAAATATGAAGGAAAAAATGCAGCAATAAGCACAACAAAAAGTCCCGACCCTGCATTTACTCCTATGACATTGGGGCTTGCCAGAGAATTGTTTAAGACAGTCTGCAAAATCACCCCGGCAACGGACAAGGAGCTTCCGGCAAGAACAGCTGCAAGCATTCGCGGCAGCCTCACATAATTTACAATCTGATAGGCGTTTGATGAAGATTCATTAAACAATGCATTTATTGTTTCTGTCAAAGTGAGTTTTGAAGATCCAAGACAAATGCTTAAAAATATTCCAAAAGCAAGAGTAAATGAAAGCAGAGCCATAACTGTAATGTTATAGCTCATGGTGTTTTTATTTGAAAATTTCGGGATAGATAATTTTTGCAATGTATTCATAACTTTCTCTCCATCTTGCATTTGGTTTGTAATGGAAAAGTTCCTTTGGAAGAACAATGTATCTGTCGTTTTTCACAGCAGACAGATTGTTCCAGGCAGGATTTTTTTCTATTCCGCTTTTCATTGCTTCAATGGCTTTTTCAGTGTTTCCCATTGTGGTGACGAATATATAATCCGGATCTTCTTCTATTATTTCTTCCATGCTTAATTCTTCCAGAAGAGACTGGTGTTTGGATGCAATATTTACGGTACCAAGGTCATCAAGTATTTTACATGCAAAGTTGTCATCGTCTTTTGCCTTGGCTCCGCCTGAATAAGCACGTATGAATAAAACCGATGGATTTGAAGATATAATTTGGGATTTTACTTCTTCAATTTCATTTTGCACATCAAGTCCGTTAGTTTTGTATAAATCCTTGCTTCCCGTAATGTCCGTG
>NZ_JAJUJR010000343.1 GCF_029265225.1 Sedimentibacter sp. | reverse complement strand
TGCCTTAAAATATTCGGACAGAATAGTCATGCTTGACAAAGGACGCGTCATACTTGACGTAAAAAACGGAAGCATCACGGAAAAAGAACTGCTGAACATTTACAACTCCAGAAATTCAGGATTGATGTTCCAGGAAGCTGTATAACAATTACATTGGCTGCTTCCGAATATAATTGATGTGTTGCAGTAAGTATTGTAATAACCTGGTTTTTATATTATAATAATTATATGTATTAAATATTTGCCAGGAGAATTTATGAACAACATTGAAAAAATCAATTTTGAATCAAAGGACGAATTATACAGCTATATGAACATGATGCTTGAAGGGCTCATTTCAGAGGAACCTGACTGGCTTGCAAATCTGTCAAATGCTTCATCTCTTTTGTGGATGCTTATGGAAGATATAAACTGGGCCGGATTTTATCTTTATAAAAATGACGAACTTGTTCTCGGTCCGTTTCATGGAAAGCCTGCCTGCACTCACATTCAGATGGGAAAGGGAGTTTGCGGAACAGCAGCAGAACAAAAAAAAAACGCAGCTTGTAAAAAATGTTCACGAATTTCCGGGACACATTGCATGCGATTCCCAATCTAATTCTGAAATAGTTGTACCCTTGTTTAAAGAAAACAAGCTGAAGGGAGTTATTGACATAGACAGTCCGAAACTTGAGAGGTTTGATGATACAGATAAAAAGTATCTTGAACTGTTTGCTGAGCTTTTAGAAAGATATGTAAGCTTTCCTGAAGTCTTTATTTAGCATTAGAACATTTAACACCCCTTTTCATATAATAAAATGAAAAGGGGTGATTTTATGAGTTCTTTAAATTATGAAAACAATAGAATGGATTACAGCAAATATCCTTATTTCAACGGATATTTGGATTATTACAATAATGCCGTGATGATGCAGGGAGGATGCCGCTGCAAAAAATCATATTTCAGAGTACTTAACGCCTATGCGGATAAACCCATTGACATACAGGTCAATGAAATACTTATGGCAGAAGATTTGAAAATCGGCGGACTCACAAAGTACGTTAAGTTTGAACCAGGAAAATACCATGTAAAAATTTATGATGCTTTAAACTCTAAAAACCTGATTTTTGAATCCAATTTGGATATAGGCAAGAATCTTGCCTATACAGGCGTCATAGCAAGAGATGATGACGATCCTGACGATATCAGCATATTGATGGTTCCTGAAGAAAAGGAAAGCTCTATTAAGGGTAAAATGTCATCATTGAGACTTACAAACATAGCTTTAAATGCACCTGAGCTGGAACTTGTTGCACAGGACGGTACAGTTCTTTTCTCCGGAGTTGGGTACAGCGATGCTTCAGGCAATATAGCAATTCCTTCAGGCGCATACACATTGTACTTAAGAGACAAGAACACAAAAAACAATATGCTTAACATACCTTATGTGGATTTTGCTCCAAGGATGCATTACAATTTATTTATTGCTGAAAAGGAAGCAAGTCATGATCTTCAGCTGATAATTCCGGAAGACGGCGTCAATTATCTGGAGCTGTGTTAAAAAACAAGCGCATGCTTGTTTTTTTATATGGTAGGAAAGTTATCTTTCCTACCATATAAAAACGAGGATTGCAAAGGACGGGACGTCCTTAACCTTAAGGGGGGTGCGGAGTCTAAAACGCGTATGCGTTTTAACGCCGAAGGGGGACATAGGTCCCCCTAGCGGAGTTGCGGAGCAACTTTTTTAATGCAAATAAAGGGGTTAAAAACAGTTGTTGCAAATATTTGTATGTGATATAATGTAATAATGCAATAATATTACAATGAGGTGAAAAATGAAAACAATAGGAATCATTGGAGGAATGGGTCCTCTTGCAACTGTGCACTTATATGAAAGAATAGTTTTAAGAACAAAAGCCTTGAGAGACCAGGATCACATTCGTGTTTTAATTGACAGCAACACAAATATACCGGACAGAACAAAAGCAATCATATCAGACGGCGAAGACCCTACTGTTGAACTAATAAAGTCTGCAAGAATACTTGAAAGCGGAGGAGCAGACTTTTTAATAATGCCCTGCAACACAGCGCATTATTTTATTAACACCATACAGGAAGCTGTAAATATTCCATTTGTCAACATGGTTGAAGAAACTGTAAAATATACTTCAAAAAAATACGGCAAGGATACTGTTGTTGGAATTTTAGCAACTGACGGTACAATAAAATCAAAAATTTATGAAAATTATTATGCAAATCTTGGAATCAAGACAGTTGTTCCTGATAAATCACAGGCTGATGTGATGAAGTTTATTTATGATGTAATTAAAAAAGGAAACTACAATGAAGGAACATCCCTTTTGTTTAACGGAGTGGAAGAACTGAAGGAAATGGGAGCAACAGCATTTTTACTGGGTTGCACTGAGCTTTCATCTGCTCAGTACCTTTACAAGTTTGAAGGAAACTTTATAAATCCTATAGAAGTATTGACAGAAAGATCAGTTGAATTTGCCGGAGGGCAGCTTAACTAACAAGCGGAGGAACATATGAAAGACTTAACATCAAGACAGGCAGATTTAATGCTGTTTTTTGTGGCATTTTTCTGGGGGACAGGTTTTACTGTAACAAAGGTTGCACTGGATTTTTTCACAACATCGCAGCTTTTATTCATAAGATTTGCAGTAGCATCTGCAGCTTCCCTTGTAATATTCAATAAAAACCTGAGAAAAACAACTGTATCAGATATAAAAGCAGGCGTGGTCATGGGGCTGTTCCTTGCCTTGGGATACATATTGCAGACATTCGGGCTGGAAGGAACAACAGCAGGAAATTCAGCTTTTCTGACAGGAACAGGAGTTGTCATGATTCCGTTTTTCTTTTGGATGGTCACAAAAAAGAAACC
>NZ_JAJUJR010000321.1 GCF_029265225.1 Sedimentibacter sp. | reverse complement strand
TGTTGAAAGAGCCAAAGACGGAAAATTATTAAGCGGTGAGCAGTCAGGAGGAACATTTACAATATCAAATGTGGGCATATTCCCTATTGATATAGCAACTCCTATAATAAATCCTCCGCAGGTTGCCATCATGGGATTTGGACGTTCTGTTAAAAAAATGGTTGTTGTTGATGATGAACCTTGCATAAGAACTATGATGAATATATTTGTTACTTTTGACCACAGAGTATTTGACGGACTTGAAGTAGGCAGGATTATGTATGATATGAAGGAATACATTGAAAATCCTGAGCTGATCATGGTTTAAAATATTGTATCCTTACTGGATTGGGAGGTTTTTATGAAAAGTGCAAAAGGGAATGTTAAAAATGTATATGCTGTAAGGCTTGAAGCAGGGGAAGATGTTATTGAAGGCATAAAGAAGGTCTGCGAACAATACGGCATCAAGCATGGTGTAATTGTTTCCGGAATTGGAAGTCTCAGCAAAGTTTCGTTTTTTGATCCAGCTCCGTTTCCTGAAAGGCCCTATGGCTACAGCTATGGCGATCCAATAGTCATGGAAGGCGGCATCGAATTAATCAGCCTGTCAGGTGTAATATGCGAAGATGATAATACGAATGTCTCACTTCATATACATGGAGCATTTGCCGACGGTGAGGGAAAATCTTTTGCCGGACACTTGACCGATGGAAATCACGTTCTTATAACAGTGGAGATAGTCATTGAAGAATTTGAGAATATTTTTATGGCAAGAAGACTTGATAAGGAAAGCGGCATAATGCTGTTTTCACCGATACAAATATAAATTAATTGGGGAATGTTTGAATTATGGAGACGGTTATGTGATTGATAATATTTATCAATCACATAGCCGTCTCCTATTAATTACCTTGTTAATTTATTAATTTATATGTGGAAAAATGTACTTTAATACTATATAATATAAAAAAGCGTAAAAACATAAAATATTTGGAGGATTATTATGAAGGTGAAAGTCTGTGTAGGTTCAAGCTGTACATTGCTGGGTTCAATGGGAATTTTAGATCAGATTGATGACTTAAAGGACATTATTAGCGAAGATGCAGACAATTATAAGGACGAAGAGTTGGAAGTAGAAGCAATAAAGTGCTTGGGATTTTGCAAAGAAACTGTTGAAAAAGTAGCACCTGTAGTAGTTATAGATGATGAGATTATGTTTAATGCCACAAGTCAGACTGTGATGGAGAAAATTGTAAATAAAATGAGAAAGTGACAGAACGTAGACTCTGTTGGAGGAATTATTATGAAGGAAAGCTATGTTAATTTAATAAATATCAGAAGACAGGTTTTTGCAAAGATTGCTAAAATGGCATATGATGGTACTGATTTAAGTGAATTAGAAAAATCATCTTTTGAGATTTTACCAGGAGAGGTAGCATTATATAGAGACAGTATATTCAGAGAAAGAGCAATAGTGGATGAAAGACTAAGACTGACAATGGGTCTGGATGTAAGAAAAGCAACTGAGTACCACCGTGTTACTGACGGAATTTCTGAAGCAAATGTTGATGAAATTCAATTTGTTGAGCCTCTGGTAAACATCATCACCTTTGCATGTGAAGCATGTCCGACTAAAGCTTTTTATGTTACGGACAATTGCAGGAAATGTTTATCCCACCCATGCACTAACGTATGCCCGGTAAATGCAGTTTCTATTGGAAAAGACAGGGCAATAATTAATCAGGATAAGTGCATTAAATGCGGCAGATGCAAGGAAACATGCCCATACAGCGCAATTGTGAAATATGAGAGACCTTGTGCAGCAGCATGCGGTGTCAATGCAATAGAAAGTGATTATTTGGGAAGAGCTCAAATTAATGCGGACAGATGTGTATCTTGCGGGAATTGCATTATTCAGTGCCCGTATGGAGCAATTTCTGACAAGTCGCAAATATATCAGCTAGTAAAAGCCCTTAAAAACAATAAACACATGTATGCCATAATAGCTCCGTCGTTTTTGGGGCAGTTTGGTCCATTGGCATCTCCTGTTCAGATATTTGAGGGAATAAAACAGCTTGGATTTGAAGATGTAGTAGAAGTAAGTCTTGGAGCCGACATTACAACTCTGAGAGAAGCAAAAGAATTTCTGGAAAGAGTACCTGAAGAAAACCCCTATATGGGGACAAGTTGCTGCAATTCGTGGACAATAATGGTTGAAAAGTTATTCCCGGACCAGTACCAGTATATTTCGGATTCTGCTTCTCCAATGGTTGAGACTGCAAAATATATCAAGAGTAAGGATCCAGAAGCAAAAATAACATTTATAGGGCCTTGTATTTCTAAGAAGCTTGAAGCATTAAGAGAAGATGTAAAAGATTATGTGCATTTCGTAATAACTTATGAGGAACTTATGGGTATGTTTGTTGCTAAAGGAATAGAATTGTCTGAGATAGAGGTATCCAAAGAAATTCAGGATGCTTCCACTCTGGGACGAGGCTATGCCATTGCAGGCGGAGTAGCCGAAGCAGTAAAAAGCATCGCCTTAAAAATTGACCCTTCAAGGGAGATAAATGTTGAGGGTGCATCTACCCTGCATGAGTGCGTAAAACTTATGAGGCTTGCAAAAGCAGGCAAAAAGAATGGGTATCTTCTTGAAGGCATGGCATGTTCAGGCGGATGTATCGGCGGACCGGGTACAATAGCCTCCATAAACAGAGTCAGAAAGGCAGTAACAGACTTTAAAAATCAGTCAGCATATAAAACTCCATTTGATAATGATATTATTGATGAAAAATTAAAGAAGTAAATGATTATGTTATTAAATCAGGGAACAAATTATTTTTATAATGTTCCCTGATATTTTTATATACTAGGAAAGTTCTCTTTTCTAGTATATAAAAACGGGGATTGCAAAGGGCGGGACTAACATGACGACAAGGGGGATGCGTAGTATAAAACGCGGATGCGATTTAACGCCGAATGGGGACATATGTCCCCCTAGCGGAGTTGCGGAGCAACTTTTTTATATTATATGTGGGGCTATTCTAAGAAGACATTATTTGCTGGATTCCCTTTTCAGTAATTCTTGTTCCACCTCGGCCGTTTCCTATTGATATAAGTTTTCTTTCTTCTA
>NZ_JAJUJR010000412.1 GCF_029265225.1 Sedimentibacter sp. | reverse complement strand
CCAACGTCCATAATTACGCGCTCGTGGGTGGGACGGCTTATGACTGTTGACAATACTGTTGCAGCACACCTGTTAAGTGTCCCTATGGCATGACCCTGGGATGCATCCATGAGTGCATAGGTTCCGGGACGCAGCTCTGTGATTCCTTCAAGAATTTCAAAGTTATTCATCAGAGAAGGTGTTGAGCCTATGCTGATGACCTCGCATTTCATTCCTGCTTCTTCAGCTATTTTTGCAAACTTAAGTGTGCGCCTTTGTGCACCTGTTGATATTTCTCGGCATTCTTCCAGATCCTTTGCACTGTAGCTGTTTCCATCATGAGAAAACAACCCTTTTAAATGAACGTGATTACATGATTTTATTGATTGAAGGAGGGTTTTGAAGTCATGTTCTTCGATTATACCGGAGCGATTTTCACCAACTTCTATTTCTATGAGTACATTTGCTGTTTGGTTGGTTTCTGAAAAAACTCTTTCAATATCCTCAACCTGACATGGAGTGTCAATTCCAAAAGATATGTTTATGATTTCTGCAAGCTTTCGAATGCGTTCCAGTTTTTGTTGTCCTACTATTTCATTGGCTATGAAAATATCCCTGAGCCCGTTTTCTGCCATAACTTCTGCTTCACCTACCTTGGCAACCGCAATTCCACAAGCTCCAAGATCACATTGTATTTTTGCTATGTAAGGCATCTTGTGAGTCTTTGTGTGAGGGCGCAGTCTGAAATTGTTTCTTGAAGCGTAATCCTGCATGTATTTAAGGTTGTCCATGAGTATTTCTCTGTCGATTAGCAGTGCAGGTGTGTCAAGTTCGTAATATTTCATAGTAATCTCCTTAAAGTTATATTTATTTAATTCTATATAAAAAATTCTGCGAAGTCAAAGAAAATGTCTTAGCCGCAGAATTTTTGCATTATATGATGATTTATTATTATGGATTACAGATCATTTATCAGCGAAATCTTGCCTGTTGCCATTCCTGATTCGTAATACTCATGAGCCTTTGTTATTTCAGAAAATTTGAATTGGTTTTTATCTTTCAGTATGCTGATTTTTTCTTCTTCTATGAGCCTCTTGACTTCATTTAAAGTGTTTCCTATTTCAAATCGCCTTGTATTGGTTAATACCGGAAGAACAATGAATAGTGCCTTCAATCCAATAGCCTTGCTGTGCATAAGGGATAAATCCAATGTAACTCTCGTGTTTGTTGTACAAACCGTTCCTTCAATTTTTACAGCCTTGAAACTGTTAAGCAGGTTGTTTCCTCCTATGGTATCAAATACAAAGTCAAAGCCGCTTCCGCCTGTATATTCATTTACGTATTGTTCCACAGACTTTTCCTTGTAGTTGATAATATAGTCTGCTCCGAATCGTTTTGCAATTTCTCCCTTTTCATCTCCTGATACAGTTGCATACACATCTGCACCCAATAGTTTTGCAAATTGAACGGCCATATGCCCAACTCCTCCGGCTGCTCCGTGAATCAATACCTTGTCATGAGCCGTGATATTTGATTTTTCCATGATTGCTTTCCAGGCAGTCATGCTTACCAACGGGAACATTGCAGCTGTATTGAAGTCAACATTCTTTGGTTTGAGGCTCAGCAGATCCTTATCAACCAATGTGTATTCCGCAAGGGCGCCCCATTCACCCTTAACTCCTCCCACATAACCAAAAACCTCATCTCCTGCTTTAAAATCTATTACGCTTTCGCCGACCTGCTCCACAATTCCTGAAAAATCTGCGTTCAGGACTGCAGGAAAGGCAGGTATTATTGCCGGGGTGAGTCCTGACCTTATCTTTGTTTCAAGAGGATTTAAGCTGCTGGCAAAAACCTTGACTAATACATATCCGGGTTTTACTTCAGGCTTTGGTATATCCATCATTTCAAATACATCAGGTCCGCCTGTCTTGTTTATTACCATTGCTTTCATATTGAATACTCCTTTATGTTTTATTAATCTTATACCCATTATATTTAAAATTAATATTAAAATATTAAAAAATACATGTGATATTACATAAATTCTTCATAATTGTCATGTACAATAAAATAAAAAAGGAGGAAATAAAATGAAAAAATTATTATATATTTTTATAGCTTCAATTAT
>NZ_JAJUJR010000177.1 GCF_029265225.1 Sedimentibacter sp. | reverse complement strand
TATTCAATGCCACTATACAGGCCTCCAAGCGAAGCAAGGAGCCTTATCATACAAATAACTGAAGGCTGCTCCCACAACAAGTGCAGATTTTGCTACATGTACAAATGCAAGCAGTTCAGGCTGAAGTCTAAAGAAGAAATCAAGGAACATGTGGAAGAGCTTAAATCATATTACAGGGATGCTGAAAGGATTTTTCTGGCAGACGGAAATGTTCTGTGCCTTAAAACCGAAAAGATTCTTGAACTCATAGATTACATAAAGAAGGAATTTCCAAACGTTAAAAGGATTAGCTCTTATTCAGGCCCATTGGATTTGCTAAGAAAAACTGAAGAAGAACTTAAAACCATCCATGAAGCCGGCCTTGAACTTCTGTACATGGGTGTTGAAAGCGGTTCAGACAAGGTGCTGTCTCTCATGGAAAAGGGAGTAAATCAAACAGAGATGACTTTAGCCGGACAAAAGGCAATCAGGGCAGGGTTCAAGCTATCATGCATGATTATTTCAGGCCTTGGAGGAAAAGAACTGATGCATGAACATGCCGTTGAATCGGCAAAAGTTATTTCTGCAATCAATCCTCATTATTTTTCGCTTCTCCGCCTTGTTGTGGAAGAAGAATCAGAGCTTGCCGAAGACATAAGACAAGGCAGGTTTCATTTGCTGACACCTCTTGAAGTGCTTGATGAAAACATAATAATGCTTGAAAACATGGAGCTTGAGGACTGCATATTCAGGGCCAACCATGTTTCAAACCACGTTAACCAGGCAGGAATACTGAACAAGGACAAGGAAGAGCTTGTTAAAAGACTTAAAAGACTGCGTGAAAGCGGCAATTTCATTCCGCTTGAATATGACACACTGTAACAATAGTATGAATAAATGTTTTATCATAAGAGCCGGAATTTCCGGCTTTTATTGTGCTTAAATAAAAGAAATTCTGTAAAATTGAGCCGGAATAATAACAATGAATTAAGTAATAATAATTCAGGGACTATTATGAAAAGGAGAAAAATATGAACAAACCTAAACCAGATGACAGAAGAGACAATGTTGACAGAATACAAAACATGTTAGACAACACAATAGTAAACTACAGAGAAACAAAAGATCTCATGAAAAAAGTAGACAATGAAAAAGATAGGCAGGATTTAGCTGACAAAAATTTAAGAAGAGAGCAATCTCTCAAAAATATGAAGGAAGAAATAAGGGACGAAGCAATAGACAAGAAAAACGGATATAAATAACAAGAAGGCTCCTCACCTGAGGGGCTTAGATTATTGACAAACCTAATTTCTATAATGAAGGGGAGGATCTTGTATCCTCCCGCAGAATTTGAATTTCATTATAATGCTATAGTTTTAATTCTATCGGGCGGACACGAGATCCGCCCCTACGTGCCGATTAGAATTTTATTTCCCATACAATCATTTGTTTACAACATTGATGGGATTACCTTCAATGAACTTTTGAATATTTTCAATGGTGTATTCCATAAGCCTTGTTCTTGCTTCAATTGGAGCCCATGCAATATGTGGTGTTATAATTATATTTTTTGCAGACAGAAGCGGATTGTCGCTTCTTATAGGTTCGGTTGAAACAACATCGCATGCTGCGTAGGCAACCTTTCCGCTGTTAAGCGCATCTCTTAAGTCTTCCTCTACAATAAGCGGTCCCCTTGAATCATTTATTATGATGACGCCGTCCTTCATTTTGGTGATGTTATCTTTATTGATTATTCCGCTGGTTGACGATGTCAAAGGACAGTGAAGAACAATGACATCTGAATTTTTCATCAATGTGTCAATATCAACATAACTGCATGTGTCACTTTCAAGAGCAGGATTAGGATGAGCAGCATTTGCAAGTATCTTCATACCCATTGCCTGAGCGATTTGTCCCGTTTTCTGTCCGATTTTTCCGTAGCCAATGATTCCCATTGTCTTTCCCTCAAGTTCCATAAGCGGATAGTTCCAATAAGTCCAGTCCTTGCATCCTGCCCAGTCACCGTTTTTTACGGACCTTGAATGCTCGCCTATGTGGTGGCAGATTTCCAAAAGAAGTGCAATTGTAAACTGTCCAACGGAAGCTGTTCCGTATGTAGGAATGTTTGAAACAACTATGTTTTTTTCTTTGGCAGCTGCAGTGTCAACAATGTTGTAGCCTGTTGCAAGAACGCTTATGAATTTAAGGTTTTTGCATTTCTCCATATCAGATCTTGAAATGGGAGCTTTGTTTGTGAGAACAATGTCAGCATCCTTGATTCTTTCCACTGTAAGTTCAACAGGCGTTCTGTCATAAATTTCAACTTCGCCAAGAGTTTTGAGTCTTTCCCAGGACAAGTCGCCGGGATTTAAAGTGTATCCATCCAAAATTACTATTTTCATATTTTCTCCAGGTATACTGCTGTGCAGTTTTAAGTTCTTATGTATTTCATCATTAAATTTTATCAGATATTTTTTTACCATGCAATTGATTTTACAATAAAGATATTATTTTGGTTGACAAAATTTTCATGAAAGCGTATAATTTTACCATGGAATAAATTAGCGAACTGATAAAGGCAAACCCGGTGAAAGCCGGGGACGCAAAGCCACGGGCCTTAAGGTATTGACCAAGGCAGCCGGGTTACCAAAATTGTTAATACATATAGAAGTATTGGCTCTGTTTGGCGACCCATTCAGAGCTTTTTTTGTCCAAAAATTACCCTGTGGGAAAAAGGAGATTTAAGTTAAAATGAAAAACATCAACAAATTAGCATTGATTTTAGCACTTTTAATGACCTTAGTTTTTCCGACTGTAGCTTTTGGGGAAGATCTAGATGGTGGAACAAACAACACAACTGATGAAACTCAGGTAAGTTCTGAGACTGATTCAGAAACAAACTCAGATGAAGAGGTTGCTCTGGAAGTGGATGGGGAAACTGATGCTGACACCGAAGATGAAGCCGAAGAAGGAAACGGTAAAGGCAAAGGAAACAGCAGTAAGCCATGGAAAGAGGCAAAAGATGCTGTTGAACTTGAAAAGGATGAGATTGAGGCGCTAAAGGACGGTATTGAAGTTGAAATCGAAGCCCTTGAGACAAGCCTTGAAGCAGCTGAAGCACTTGGCGACGAAGCAGCAATAGCAGAAATAAAATTGCAGCTTGAAGCAAAAAAATTAGAAATGAACGAATATAAAGTTCAAATGAAGGAAAAAATACAAGAAATGCAGGAAATAATGAGAAACAAATACACGCTGGAAGAACTTGAAGCTTTGGAAGAAGTTTCTTTAAGTCTTGACAGCCTTGAAAATGTTGACGTTATTCCTGTGGAAAATGTATTGTTCACAAAAGGAAACGCTAAATTTGATACACCTCCTGTAATTAAGGAAGGAAGAACATTGATTCCTGCAAGGGCAGTGTCAGAAGCTATGGGCGCAACAGTTGAGTATAATGACGTTGATAAAATAGTCACCATTACAAAAGGTGAAAAGGTAATTGTATTTTCTCTGGCTGACGGAACAGTTACAGTCAATGGAGAGACAGCTGAAATAGACGTACCGGCTGAAATAATGAACAACAGAACAATGGTTCCACTTCGATTTATAGCTGAACAGTTAGAATTGACAGTTGAATGGGACCAGGAGCTGCAAACAATCAATATTGATTAATACTCCTCCTCATATAGGGCTGCTGCATAATGCAACAGTCCTTTGCTTTTTATGAGGATATGATATTCAACGGTACTTAATCTTTATGTTAATAGACTATTTTTCAGCAGTTATTAAGTTTCGTGATAAGCTTGCTTGCTGCTGTAATAATAAAAGGCGCAGCTTCAAAACAGAAGCTACGCCTTTTGTTTAATTTATAATTTTTCAGCTTGCATCTTCGGGGCTTTCCTTACCGAAGTTTTCAGACTGTGCAATAAGCATTCCTAAAAGCATCAAGGCACATCCTAAGTAACCTCTTGGTGACATTCTTTCAGAAAGCAGCAATATTCCACCTATGGCAGCAAACACTGACTCCATGCTAAGAGCAATGGCTGCATGTGAAGGTTTTGCATATTTTTGTCCAACTGCCTGGAGGGTGTATGCCACTCCTGCCGACATGATTCCGCCGTAAAGTATTGGCACCAGCGCACTTGAAATTCCTGCGGCATTCACATCTTCTGTTATAAACGCTGTAATAAGGCTTAATACTGAACATGTGGCAAATTGAATGCTTGAAAGCTTGATTGCATCAACATTTTTAACGAACCTGTCAATAAGCAGTATGTGGCATGCCCAGAACACTGCTCCTACAATTTCCAGGAAATCTCCGAATTCGATTGTAAAGCTTTCATTTATGCTTAAAAAGTAAAGACCTATAACTGCAGTCAAAGCACCAATCCATGTCTTTGTGTGTGTTTTCTGCTTGAACAATATTCCTATTATTGGTACGAGGACTATGTAAAGGCTTGTTATGAATCCTGCCTTGCCTGCTGTTGTGTAAATGAGTCCTATTTGCTGCAGTGAAGCTGCAATGAACAATACACTTCCTGCTATGATTCCAGATTTAATTGTAGTTTTTAAATCTGCTTCTTCTTTTTGTTGTTCCTTGTTTTTCCTGTTGAAAAAATATATTACAGGCAGCAAAGATAAGCTTCCTAAGGCAAATCTCACACCGTTGAATGTAAAGGCACCGACGTGCTGCATTCCCACTCTCTGCGCAACAAATGCAAATCCCCATATTGCCGCGGTCAGGAGCAGTATAAATACCGATTTCACTTCTTTTGTCTTCATAAAAATTCTCCCTGCTATAATTGATATAAAACTCATATATAGTTATATTAACAGAAAGAAAAGTAAAAAGCCAGCAGATTTTGGTATTATAAAAGGCTGGACAAATACAGCTGTTCTGAAATCTATATTGACATTTAATAATTAATTTCAAATTTAATATGGATAATGTCATAAAGCAATGCATTTTGTAAAATTTAAAAATAGTGAAAATATTAATTATTTCATTTAATATATTGACTATTTTTTAATATATTATATAATTAAACTAAAGAATGTAAATTCTTACCAAAAAAGAAAGGATAATTGATTATGAAGAAGAGAAGAGTATCATTATTACTTGTTTTGGCAATGGT
>NZ_JAJUJR010000424.1 GCF_029265225.1 Sedimentibacter sp. | reverse complement strand
GTACCAGTATTCTGATGTATAATTTAAACAATATCGTTGAAGCAATCAAATATATAAATATTTCTTTTACTACTTTTGAATATAAGAATTTAAATTTTATTAATTCAAACATTAATTTTATAACAGGCAAAAAAAGTTATGAACTAATTATCATAAATAACTATGACCAAAGTTTTAAAGAATTCAATGAAAGAATCGCCAGTTAATCCTAAATATAAACCGAGTGTTTTAAATATTAACTTAGCAATCAATAAAATGATTGCTTTTTTTATTGCAAAATGATACACTTTTGACATCCCCCATAGGGGGATAAAGAAAGGGGATTATTATGACTATGGAACACGCAGAAAAGCATCAGCATAAGCACCAGGATACCAAAAAGATAATAGACAGGATGTCAAGAGCAATAGGACATATGGAGTCAATTAAAAAGATGGTAGAGGAAGGAAGAGACTGCAGCGAAATTTTGATTCAGATTTCTGCAGTGCGCTCTGCAATCAACAATGTGGGTAAAATTATTTTACAGGATCATATAAACAACTGTGTGGTTGATGCAGTGGAAACAGGAGACAAAAAAGTACTTGAAGATTTAAACGGTGCTGTTGACAAGTTTTTAAAATAAATTTAAAGGTTTTGGAGGGAGAAAGTGGAACAAGTAAAACAATGGTTTTATGAAGAAGACAAGCGTAATTTAATGTTTGTAATAATTTCTGGCATTGCTTTATTAATAAGTATTTTTGGCTGGTTCAGAGCAATCATTCCAATTGATGCATCCTGGGCAGCAATAATTCTGTGCGGGATTCCTATAGTAACAGGTGCTTTTAAAGCCTTGGTGTTTGAGCATGATATAAAGGCTGACGTCTTGGTATCTATGGCATTGATAGCTTCAATATTTATTAAGGAATATTTTGCAGCCGGTGAAGTAGCCTTTATAATGGCAATAGGATCTCTTCTTGAAAACGGCACTGCAAGGAAAGCACATGAAGGAATTGAAAAGCTTATTAAACTTACACCACAGACAGCCCGTGTTGTAAGGAATGGCACGGAAACAGTAATTCCTGCCGATGAAGTAATTGTCGGGGATAAAATTGTGGTTCTTGCAGGCGAAACTATTTCTGTTGACGGAGTCATACTTTCAGGTCAGACAACAATTGACCAGTCAGTAATGACCGGGGAATCTCTTCCGGTAGAAAAAAATGCCGGGGATGTGGTATCAAGCGGAACAGTCAATCAATATGGAACATTTACAATGGAAGCTACTAAGGTCGGCAAAGACAGTTCACTTCAACGAATGATAAAACTTGTACAGGAAGCCGATTTGAATAAAGCGCCTATCATAAGCACAGTTGACAGATGGGCTACATGGATGGTCTGGACAGCACTTTTAATTGCTGTAGCAACAGGAATTATTACTGGAGAAGTAATCAGGGCAGTTACAGTATTAGTTGTTTTTTGTCCATGTGCATTCATACTTGCCACGCCTACTGCAATTATGGCAGGCATTGGAAATGCAGCGAAATTTGGCATCATAATACGTTCAGGTGATGCACTTGAAAGAATATCTAAAATACGTCATATAGCATTTGATAAAACAGGCACACTTACAAATGGAAAGTTAAAAGTTATTTCTGTACATAGTGCTGACAATGACATAACTGAAGATAAATTATTGTATTATGCTTCTTCAGCTGAGCAGATGTCTGAACATCCTATTGGTAAAGCAATTGTAAGTTTTGCAAAATCAAATGGAAACGAATTGGCTGAAATTAAGGATTTTGCTTTGTTTACAGGAAGAGGTGTGAGAGCTTCAGTTGACGAGTCAGATGTTATAGCAGGTAAGGAAGATTTGTTAAAAAGTGTAGGAATTATTGTACCTGAGAAAGTTAAAGCAGCTTCGGACTCATATTTAAATGAAGGTGCTACAGTTGTTTTTGTTGGTATAAATGATAAAGTTGCAGGATTTATTGTTCT